>NZ_JBXFWF010000038.1:0-43944 GCF_056854515.1 Stenotrophomonas sp. STEN063 | reverse complement strand
CCCCGCCCCCCGGGGCCGCCGCGGCCCTCCATACACGCGCCGCCCCCCCCGCCCCCGCCCCCCCCCCCCCCCCCCCCCCCCCCGCCCCCCCCGCCCCCCCCACTACGGGTTGCAGGCCTTGCGAGCTTCGCGGCTTACGCCGCTCCCACATCGCTCCTATCCTGCCCCTACGTCGAGATCCGCCGTAGCGTCAGGTTGTAGCTCGTCGCATAGATCGCGGTTACCGAGAGCGGCACCACGATCGTGCGTAGGATCTCAGGCGTGCCAGCGATCCAATGGATGCTGCTGAGCAAGCTCAGCGAAACCCCGACAGCAACCACCGGCGGCACCCAATAGCCGGCGCTTCCGGGCAAACGCGCGGACAGCGCCTCGATCATGCGCTTCAGGAACAGGGTGATCAGTGCCGACAAGGTGCCCTGCACTACGCCTGCGATCAACGGCCGCGGCATTGGGTGCGCAAGATTCGCGAAAGTGGCCCAGCTACCCATCGCAATGAACGCCACGGCCATATGCACAGCGCTGTTGCGGGCGGTGGCTGCGGTGGTTGTCGGCACGTGATGGTCCTGCGGGCTTGTTGTGGCGTGGCAGCGCAGCATGACGGATGCGCCAGCTGGCAATCAACCTCGGCCCGCCAAGGCATCCGTTGCTCGCGAACGAGTAAGCTGGTGCTCCGCCCGCAAGCGCCCGGCTTGCTCAACGACACCTGCAACCAAGCAAAACAGCGGCCAGAGGTGCAAGCGCATCCTTTCAACGGCACTACGTCCGGATACCGCCCGCAGCCCAGACCTCAACTCACTCATCCAGCCCAAGGAATACCCGCATGCGGCCCAGCTCCGCGTCCAGCCCGTCGACAAACCCAGCGTCACGCGGCGCCCGTCCTTCCACGTACTGCAGCTGCGCATTCAACACGCCACCAGCCACCGATAGATTGCCCCAGCCAATGACCCTATCGCCCCACAGCAGCGGCAACGCGTAGTAGCCCAACTTGCGTTTTGCCGGCGGGGTATACGCCTCGAAGCGGTACGCCCAACCCCACAGCAGCTCAAAGCGACGGCGATCCCAGACCACCGGATCGAACGGAGTCAGCAGGCGCACCTGGCTATCCGGCTTCCAGCGACGGCTTTCCGCACGCTCATCGGCAGGCCACAGCCAATCAATGCCATCCACCCTCGCCCGCTGCAGACGCAGGCGCGCACGCGCCAACGCCGCTTTGCGCGCATCCTTCCATTGCGGGACACCATTCCCCAGATAGGCCACCAGCTGACCCAGGCTTGCATCGGGAAGCGGTGCGTATTTGCCAACAATCAGGTCGATCAATGCATCCATGCGCGCATCGATCTCGGGGGCAGTTACCGCCAGCGCCGCGTCGCGAACTGCATAGACGCGCGTGCCACCATCGCGTCGCGCCACCCGCAGCAGGCCGCGGTAATGCATGCCATCGAGTAACTGGGTGCTGGCATTGGACGAGCCGCCAAACCAGTTGGTGGTCTTGCCATGTGCAAAGTGCGCATCCACCTCACGCGGGTGGACCGCACCGCGCTCGGCGATGAAGGACTGCACCGCCTGCGCCTGCTTCCAGCGTGCCGGCGTCCACTCCATCCGAGCCTGTCGCGGGTGCATCAGCGCCTGGTGGTCGCGTGGCAGGAAGCCATAGTTGACGAAGAAATCTTCCTCGATGGGAAGTCGTGGGTAGCGCCGCTCCAGGTCCCCGGCCCGGTAACCCAGGACCCGGTGCCGCAGCGTCAGGTCCTGCGCCCTTGCGGGCGCACGGATAGGATCAGCCTGCACGAAACCCAGCTTGGCAATCGCCCGCATCAGCGTGGTCGGCTTGAACAGCGTGCGGGCGACCGCGTAGCGGCGCAGGTGGTCGAGGGTGAGCGTCATGGGCGGATGATGCCAGCATCCGTGTCTGCGGGAACATAGTTCCAGAAGCCACGAATGCCGGCCTCATGCACTTCTGGCCGCGCCGCTCGCGATCAACGAAGCTCGCGGACCGAACGGCAGTAATACTCGGCCAAGGCAAAGCCCAGCGGCTGCTGTTCGGTCAGGCCCCACTCGGCCGTCAGCGCATTGGCATCAACCCGCATCACCTGCGATTGCACGCCGCGCTTTTCCAGCAGCGCAGGCAGCTTCTTGCCGAACTCGCTGTCGCGGCTGTCGGCGCTGGCGACAATGCAGACCGGCATGGCGGCGGTGATGGGCGCCTCGGCGATCATTTCTTCCAGGTCTTCCAGGCTGTCTTCATCGTTGTCCAGCTCGTCGATGCCAGCATCTTCCTCGGCGAGGCGGTATTGCAGGTTATCCGCGTTCATCAGCATCACCATCAGCGACGGGGTGCGTGCCGGTCTTGCTTCACATTTGGAAGGCGGTATCTGGCCGACGATGGGCGCGGTGCTTCCGTCCGCTTCCAGCCGACGGATCGCGATGCCACAGCTGCCACCTTCGAAGTCGCGGATCATATCGCCTTCGTAGTCCACACCGGGCTCCGGTACGAAACCGAGCTCGATGCCACGACCGCGGTTGCAGGTCCAGCCCGATCCGTTGGCGATGTTCGCCTGCAACAACACCGGCTGGCCGGGCACCAAGGCGTGCTCGGTGTAATAGGGGCTGGCCCACAGCTTGTCGCGCGTGGCCAGGTTGCGGCTGTCGTCGGTTTCCGGCATGCCGATGGAGATGTTCTCCGGCTTCTTGCGGACCATCGCCTTGAAGTAGTTGCCCAGCGAGCCCGATGCTTCGATCTCTTCGTCGTACTCCTTCCTGCAGACCGCGTTGGTATACATCGTGAGCCCTACGCCGTTCTGCCCGAACAGGCGGATGCGTGCCGGGCGCTCGACCTTCGCTTGGGTTTCAGGAGCAGCGAGGCTCTCTCCTGCCCCGACATCCGCACGCACATCCACACACGCAAACGCCAGCAAGGCCAGCGACAACAAACGAATCTGCATTTACTCGACTTCCATTTCGACAAGGATGGTTGCAGGGACAGGCGTCCAACACCGCGCCATGAGAGACGCAGGAAAGAGATGCTGGTGTTTCCCCGTGCGGAATTCTATAGACGTCGATCCAAGGCGTACACACGCTGGGGCTGCAAGTCCCCCCAAGGACTGCGTCAAAAGGCGGCTCGGCCCCGGCGGCATCGCCGCCCGCATGAAGCAACCCCTCTTCCTTCTGCCATGCCGTGACCGGTACGGAAGTCGCGCATGCACCTCCCCTGTCCCGCCAGCCAGCCAGCCAGCCATCCCAGCCAGGTTCGCAAGACGAAGGAAGGGCTCCAACGACTACGCGAGCAATCCAAACGCGCAGGACCTTCGAGCCCGTTCTCGCTACCACGCAAAAAGAAGGGCCGAGGCAGCAGGCGTGCTGCCCCGGCCCGCGCAGCAATCAGATGCTGCAAATGCTTCTGCTTCAGCTGCCCAGTTCGATGCGGGCAACGGTTTCCTCAGCACCCTTCGGGTCGCTTTCGCCGTTCTTGATGCTGACGTACAGCACGTTGTTCTTCGCATCCAGTGCCAGGCTGTTCGGGTGCGTCGGCACCGACCAGCTGGCCACCTGCTGGTAGCTGTCGCTGTCGTAGGCGGTGACGCTGCCGGCTTCCCGGTTGGTCACGTATAGGCGCTTGCGCTCGGCATCCAGCAGGATGCCGAGCGGGCCGGCATCGGTGGGGATGCTCGCCAGCTCTGCACCACTGCTGCGGTCCAGTACCAGCACCCGCTTGCCCGGATGACGCGAGACGAAGCCTTCGATGCTGCTGCCCTGGTACTTGCGGATCATCTCCAGGCCTTGGTCGGTGACGAACAAACGCGTGCCCGCAGGATCGAGCGCGATGTTCATCGGCTGCTCGGCACTGACCTGGAAGCGCTGCTCGACCTTGCCGCTGTCAGTACCAACAGTGACCACTTCGCCCAGCAGATTGCTGGTGTAGACGCGCTTGCCGGCTGCATCCAGTGCCAGGCCCGGCGCCTTGGCCTTGCCCAGCCCCTCAATGGTGTCGATCAGCTGCAGCGACTGCGTATCGACCACGAACAGCACGCTGCCTTCCTGCGAATGACCGGTGACATACAGGCGATGGTTGGGCGCATCCACCACCAGCTCGCGCAGGTCATGGCTGTAATAGGACTTGCCGTCCTTGCCGGTGACCTTCTCCATCAGCTGCACGGTGCCGATGGCCTTGTTCTGCGCGGTATCGACCACCGTCACCGAGGTATCGACGGTGTTGCCGACGTAGAGGCGATTGTTGGCATCATCCAGCACTACACCGAAGCCCTTGCGCTCCAGCGGAATGCGCTGCTGTACGGCAAGCGTGGTGGGGTCCAGACGCAACACCTGGGCCGGGCCGGCAGCATCGCCAAAACCACCGGACGAAGCGACGAAAACGGCGTTCTGCGCGGGGCTGTAAGCCAGTTCGTACAGACCCTTGGCGACGGCCTGGCGCTGCGCGGCGGTAGTGGCGTTGCTGTTGGCAGCAACCGGCGACGTCGCAGACGCAGCCGGTGCAACTACCGCAAGAGAGACCGCCAGCGCGAGCGCAGCGGAACGGAACAGGGGGGATTTCGACATTGCGAGCTTCCTTGATAGGGCACGAAGGGTGTCCTGGCTCGCTGCGCCGTTGTCGAACGGGAATGGCTGGCTGGTGCCGGCATGTTAGAGCAAAACCGGGGTCAGAGTCAGGTTCTTACAGCAAACAACCCACTCCCCGGATCGATCCACCACACCAGTCACCTTAGCGTTGCAGGCGAACAGCGACTGGAGTTCAACATGGCAAGGCGACCACGAATCGATCCGCCGGGCGTAACCCAGCACGTGATTCAGCGCGGCAACGACCGGCAACCATGCTTCTTCCGCGACATCGACCGCATGCGTTACCTGCAGGATCTGCACACGCTCAGCATCGAGCGCGAATGCCGCGTGCATGCCTATGTACTGATGACCAACCACGTCCACCTGCTGATGACGCCCGCTGAATCCGGCGCGATCAGCGGCCTGATGCAGGCATTGGGCCGGCGCTATGTCCGTTATATCAACGACGCGTACGAGCGCAGCGGTACGCTATGGGAAGGCCGCTTCAAATCGCACCTTGTCGCGAATGACGAGCACCTTCTTCGCTGTTATCGCTACATCGAGTTGAATCCTGTCCGCGCTGGAATGGTGCCGCAACCCGCCGACTATCCGTGGTCGAGTTATCGGCACAATGCCTATGGTGTGGCGAACCCGGCCATACAGGCCCACGTCTGCTACGCCACGCTGGATGCCTGCGAGAAGCAGCGACAGGCGGCGTACCGAAAGTTCGTGCAGGGCGCGAATGACGAAGACACCGCGAGCTTCCGTGACCACCTCAACCGCCAGCAGCCCATGGGCAACGATCGTTTCCGGGCCGCGATCGAGGCGCAGCTCGGCCGTAGTCTGACGCCTGGTAAGAGTGGCCGGCCCCGAAAGGCGGGGCCGGCGCGCTAGCGCATCGACTGCAGTGGCAACCTTGCGCTGATCAGTTCGCCGAGCTGCGAATACCTGACTCTGACCCCGGTTTTGCTTTTGCTCCGCCGAGATGCTGGCTTAGGAAGGCGAGCAGGCGGGCGTAGTATTCGCGGCGGTGCGGCTCGGTGTAGAAGCCGTGGCCTTCGTTCGGGTAGTACAGGGTTTCCACCGGTACGCCTGCCTTCTTGAGGGCGCGTTCCATGCGCTTGCTGTGCTCGATGGGTGCGCGCTCGTCCTTGCCGCCGGCCGCCAGGAACACCGGCACCTTGATGCGGTCGGCCAGCGATACGGGCGAACGTGCGCCCAGATCGCCGCGCTCGCCCAGCCATTCGCCTGCCCAGGTTCGGCCGGATTGGCTGCGCTGGGAGGTGTTGCGATGCATCAGCTCGAGGTCGTACACGCCGACATAGCCGGCCGCGCAGCGGTAAAGGTCCGGGTCGCGTGCCGCGCCCATCAATGCAGCGTAACCGCCGTAGCTGGCGCCGTAGATGCAGATGCGCTCGCGGTCGGCGACACCTTCGTTGATTGCCCAGCGGGTGGCATCGGCCAGGTCGTCCTGCATGCGCGCGCCCCACTCGCGGCTGCCGGCTTCGGTATATGCGCGGCCGTAGTTGCCTGAGCCACGGTAGTTGACCCGCAGCACCGCGTAACCGGCCGCTGCAAGCAGCTGCGCGTCGTCGTCGAAGCGCCACTGGTCGAAGATGGTGAACGGCCCGCCATGTGGCAGCAGTACCATCGGCCGTGGCCCGTTCGCGGGCTGCAAGGGCTCGGTCAGGTAGCCGTGCAGCTGCATGCCATCGCGGGCGCGGAAGCTGATGTAGCGCGAAGGCGGCACCTGCTGCGGCTCGAACCATTCGCGGCGGCTGAACATCCGATCGGCCTTGCGCTCCTGCGTATCGAACAGGAAGTAATCGCCGTTGTTGCGGTCACTCCACACGAACAACAGCACATAGCGCCCGTCGCTGGTCGACGAGGTCATGCGTACCGCGTCGTTCACGAAGACCTTTTCCAGACTGCGGTAGAAGCGTGCGGTACGCGCGGTCTCGTCGAAGAAGCGGTTGCTGACACGCTCGTTCATGTACGAGGCGCCGATTGGCGTCTTGCCATCGAGGTCGTAGAGGACCTGGTAGGGATCAACCTGCGGGTCGCGCAGCAACTCCACCTCGGCACCGCTGGCCGGGTCCCAGGACACGATGCTGTCCGGCCCGCTGGCGTGTTCCACCTGCAGATAGGCGAGCTTGCCGTCCGCGCTGAACCCCAGCGGGAAACGCCGATGGCCGCTGCTGCCTTCATCATTGATCAGCCGCCAGTCCTGCCCGCGCGCCTCGCGGTAGAACAATTTGGAAACGTTGTCGGCCTTGGCGCCCACCGCAAAGCGCACTTCACCAGCCTGGTCGGACACGAAGCTCGCCCGCTGCACCGGCACCTCGGCAATATGCACGCGGTTGCGGCTGTAGATGTCGAGCTTTTCGATACGGACGACAGGATCACTCGCCACCGGTACCGCCGACACCAGTACGTTGCGTGTATCGCCCGCCAGCGGATCGAGCATGTAGACCGACTGTTCGAAGGTATTGCGCATCTCCGTAACCAGCCCAGGCTGCGTGCGCACGCCATAAGGACTGGCCAGCAACATGCTGTACTTGCCGTCCACATTCACCGCATACAGTTCGCCGACCGACACCGGCTCATCACGCGAACCCTGCTTGCGCGACAGCGACACCACCACCCGCTCATCGTTGGCCCACCAGAAATCGTCAACCACCGAATCCGGGCCGCCCATGATCTTGGCGGTGAAGGCGTTATCCTCGCGGCGCAGGATAAGCAGCGCGGTACGGTCTTCCAGCGGCTTGGTCACCGCGAAGTGCTTGCCATCGGGCGAAATCTTCACCCACTCATAGACGTCCTGCTGCACGAAAGGCGTGAGGTCCAAAGTCTCCCCAGCCCGTGCCCCCAACGACACCGCACACAACACAAGCGCCAACAAGATCCGCATCCTGCCCCCTCCTCAGCAATCCAGCCCCCGCTGGTTGCCGGAGCATAGGTGAAAACCGGGGTCAGAGTCAGGTTCTTTACAAGCGAATCACATCCCCTCCCCTCACATCCCAAGGGCCTGCATCCAGCGTCCACTGAAAGCACACCGGGGACGTACATCTAGATACCGCAGAGATCCCACGGCCAAATCTTCCGGCGGCGGTCAAACACAATCTGTCGGCTTTCCAGTCCTGACTCTCCGCGCACTACGCAGAAATGGCCGCTATACCATCGCCGGACCGCCTCGCCGTCAGAAGCAACGATGGAGGCAGCAATATCAACCAGGTATCGAGTGCCCGGCGACAACTCTGGCAAGGGATTTCCCGCAGCTCCAAGACCATCCAGACACTCATGCGGCGTAACAACGGGAGCTGGCCCATTGCTTGGCGGAAAGCTCTGTTGCCAGAGAAGATGCGAGCCGCTCGCGTCCTGACGATAGATGCTTACGTTGCTCACTTCAGCTTCCCGGCCATCCAACTCCTGCACATCATTGGCACGCAAGCACAGGCGGCCCCCATCAAGAGAAATGATGGATTTCTGATGTAGCTCCTTTGGCTGACTGCAGATAGCGCTGGCCGGTGCCATCAGCATTGCGAGCAGTATCAGTCTATGCATGTCCGAACCCTTCCTTGGTTGAGAGACGTCGGGCCGATCTTTTTTACTCGCTCAGCGTCGCACAAGTACGGCAAGTGCAACTCCAGCCACACGGATACCCGTGGTGGCGTGCGCTTCTTTAGCGATACACACATTGGATATACGCGCACTGAGTGCAGATCAGAAGATCCCTATCCAATGCCGAGATCCGATGCCACATCATCCTCCCGCGTGCCAAAGAACGGAAATCAGAAGCATCCCAGAAGTTGGCTCGCCACAAACCCACCAAGAACAGCAGCGA
Source organism: Stenotrophomonas sp. STEN063 (assembly GCF_056854515.1). Lineage (NCBI taxonomy): Bacteria > Pseudomonadati > Pseudomonadota > Gammaproteobacteria > Lysobacterales > Lysobacteraceae > Stenotrophomonas > Stenotrophomonas sp. STEN063. Next base: position 35,546 of record NZ_JBXFWF010000038.1, on the reverse strand, counting down.
TGGGACGTGAAAGACAGGGCGACCTGCATCAAGAAAAAGCCGCGAGGGCTTCTCCTTCGCCAAATGAGCAGCTTCGGGACACAGCCCAAAGCCACGCTCGCCTTGCGCATGTAGTACTTCCCGGATACCTATCCACCGGAATCCAGCCCGCATGACGTGACCTAGGACGGTCGATCAGTGCCATTAAACGGACTCGAGCCGCGGGGCTAATGCACCGTATCCAGCGCCGCGTTAACCCGACTCTGACCCCGGTTTTGCTCTACGCGGTTGCGGCCGGTGTGTTTGCCGCGGTAGAGGGCGGCGTCGGCTTGTTGCATGGCGTGGGCCAGGCCGGCTTCGCTGGTGAAGCTGTCGGAGACGCCGATGGTGACGGTGCAGCGCAGGCCTTCGTAGCGCGCCCCCTGCAGCATCACTGCCTGCTCGATGCTGCTGCGTACGCGCTCGGCCACGCGCAGGGCCGAGGCTTCGTTGGCGCCCACGCAGATGGCGGCAAACTCCTCGCCGCCCAGCCGGCACAGCAGGTCGTCCTTGCGCACCGAAGCGCGCAAGGCCTCGGCAACGCCGCATAGCACCGCGTCGCCGGTCTGATGGCCGTAGTTGTCGTTGATGCGCTTGAAATGGTCGACGTCGATCAGCAGCAAGCGCGCGGTGGCACCCGGCCGCCGGAAGCAGGCTTCCAGCGCCGTGCCCAGGCCACGGCGGTTGAGCAGCTGGGTAAGCGGATCGTGGGCAGCAATGCCGCGCAACCTGTCGGTCAGGCGGCGCAGCACCAGCCAGACGATCGATGGCGGCAGGATGGTCGCCAGCGAGCACATGTAGACATAGAAGATCATCGAGAACTGGCCGTCCATGCTCAGCGCCGCGAAGCCACCGGACAGCAGCTTGACGATCTTGATGATGTTCAGCACGCAAATGCCGCTGATCAAACCGGCAAACAGCAGCACCTCACCGCGCAGGTCCCTGGCGAAGCTGCGTACACCGTACAGCAGCACCGCCACCATGCCGACGAAGGACACCGCACAGGTGCCGGCCAGCAGCACGTAGCGCGCCACCGGGCCGAGCGTCCAGTTCACCAGGATCTGCAGCAGGCTGTAGCCCACGGCCAGATACAGCAAGGGCATCGCCAGCGGCGTGGAGCGGCCAAAGAACCGCGCCCCGCCCACGCAATACGCCAGCAGCGAGCACAGCGTGAGCGAGTGGTTGACCATGCTCAGCCAGCTCCAGCCCGGCACACCTTCCATCAGCTGCAGCACATAGGCCCCGCCGAGCATCAGGTTGCCTACGCCGAACACGTCCATGCCCATGTTCTCGTCCTGCAGGCGACGACTGATGAGCAGGAACATCACGGTGAAGCTCAGCAGGTAAACGCAGAGCATGCCGACTAGGAGGGTGGCGATCATTGGGTGTTCGACAAAAAGGCAGGCGAAGGCGCGCTGGTCCACCCCATGTGGAACGACGGATGCCAAACAAGAACTCGCAACGCTGCCGCTGATCCCCCGGCACCGCGTTGTCCCCGCACGTATCGTACCGAATTCGGTTGGGGTTACGAGGTTTGGGCCGGGCTGGAAGGGGTATGTAAACGGTTACGGGGACTCTTACGTTGGTTGGGGTAAAACCGGGGTCAGAGTCGGGTTTCGGTACGAAACCCCACTCTGACCCCGGTTTTACCCAGCCATGTCTCAATCAACGTACCGCGAGCAACGCACATCCCACCTCCCCTGCGCCGCTACAAACAACGAAACCAGTTGGACGAGCGAACCACACGGCGACAGCAGCAATAAGTCCTCTTCCCGGGCATCCCGCAGCCCCGCGAACTCATGAAACGCATGATCCAGATCGTTAGGACCATCCTCGTGATCGCGCCAATGCTGTGGATGCAAGGCTGGCAGCAACACCTGCTCCGGCACAAAAAACTCCCCCTGCTCTAAACAGGAACGAATGGCCGCACCGGCGTCCCGAACCTTGCCGCGTACCAACACCGCGCCATGCGTCTTCCAGTTACCCGCATCCCGATACAGGTACTCCAAGACAGCAAATCCCTTCTCCTTCTCCTTCTCCCTCTCCATTTCTCACTCCCGCTGGCCAAAGCGCAGCGAGATTGCCTTGGGCCAGTCCCACCGGCTGAGATGGAAGATTTACCGTCGCTCGCCTACCATCCTCCGAAAGGGGGAAATTCTGAATGGCTAATGCGTTCTTTACTGCTTTCCAACCAGTTGAGGCAGACCGATGAGCTTCTGGTGGGTTAATCACAAGCAGACGCGTACTCACGAGGTTCGCGGAGGCTACCTATGGTCGCCACAACGTAAATCTAACGGCGTGTTCAATCAAACATACGAAAATATGCGTCACGTGCACGTAGGTGACACGATTTTCTCTTACGCAAAAGGGCACATTGAGTACGTCGGAACGGCCACCTCAACCGCGGTACTCAGCCCGAAACCAGCCGAGTTCGGTAGCGTAGGCGCTAACTGGGCTGACGAGGGCTGGCTGGTAGACGTGCATTTTGAGCCCGTCCCCCAATCAATGCGGCCGGCCGATTTTTTGCAGCAGATCGCACCGTTTTTACCAGACAAGTACTCTCCAATTCAGAAGAAGACAGGAAAGGGCAATGAAGGTTGCTACCTAGCCGCTATCAGCGATGTGCTGGGTTACAGCCTTCTTGGACTTCTAAACACTGAACCAAAAGATCCACGTCAGTACAGTTTCGGCGAGCCAACACAAGCAAGAGAGCTGCTTGAAGACCTGCAAGTGATCGAAAGTGATCCGCAACTACATGAGACCCAGCGTTTGCACCTGGCTAAAGCACGCATAGGCCAAGGCTTGTATCGAAAGTGCGTGATGCTTTTGGAATCGGCGTGTCGCGTCACCGGCGTGGAGGATAGACGAGTGCTTATCGCAAGTCACATCAAGCCGTGGCGTGCATCCAACAACATCGAACGTCTCAATGGTCATAACGGCATCTTGCTGTCACCACACGTAGACGCATTGTTTGACGATCACCTGATGACGTTCGAAGACAATGGACGAATGCGCTTTCATCAGTCACTTTCTCCGGAAGTACTGGAACGCTGGGGCATTGACCCCCAGAAAAAGCTGGACGGCTTTAGACCTGAGCAGGCGTTATTTCTCGAACACCATCGTGCGGCCTTCGGTCGAAAAGCCACCTGATTCGCAGCTCAATCTGCTCAGAGAATTGTGAGAACAATGTGGATCAGAACCAGCAGGCGCCAGAAGGAATCCAAGTCGGCTATGTCTCCTTGCTCTCTGGCCTGCTTTCTAGATCCCCGGGTAGCGGAAGGTCCCATTTAGGCTAGCCAAGCGAGCCAGAGAGCAAAAAGCATGGGGAAGCCCGGCACTGCGCTCCACCTTCAAGCATCATCGACGCCCCCCCTTAGCCGCGTATTTACGCTTCATTTTTCCAACCAACTTTTGTTGCTTTTCCGTAGTACCAACAGCCTTATTGGCATCCAAATTTGGGGAGTTAGGACTCGATTGGCGGAGCGTTTCTAACGCCCTCGCTGCGCCGACCATCTCCAAAAATCTCCAGAAAGAAGACGCGCCAATGACAACAAGCAGCACGGCTGTGAGCTTGACTTCAATACCACTTCCTTGGCGTTCCCATAGATACACTGCCGCAGACACTGGCAGACCATATAATATAAGCAGAATGACTTGAACAGAACGGCGGAACCAAGCCCTGTTGAGCCAACGACTTCGCCATTGGAGATCGCACAAATTCATTCCTTTGAAGAACCTCCAGTTCATCGAAAGTTCCAGACAGACATACGCTGGATTGAAAGCCTGCAGACCTTCGCGAATCAGATCGGCAGGAGGCGACTTCACGTTATATAGATGCCGGAAATATGACTCCAACCAGAATGAATCGCCCACTCGAGCACCGTCCCATAGCTCCAAACACTCTTTCCTCCCTTGCCGCGCATAGGCCCGAGTGGCATGGAATAGTTTCATCAGCGACACAGCCACCACAACGCCGACAACAAAAAGACTGGGCACTCCGGCTTCACGAAGAATATTAAAATCCACAGCTCACTCCTCCTTTCCGGCAATCCATCCTTGATTGAATGATACCAATCTGAACATAGGGAATATTATCGTTATAACCATCAGTCCCGCGGCGTCAAAACCACAAGAATCAAACACGTTATTCGTTGATGTCAGCACTCCAAAATATGCCAAGGGACAGGCGATAACTACCCCATCTATGCCACCTGCATTCCGCAGCAACTCTAAGTTGCCGGAAATGCACCTTACTCCGTTTGTCCTTCGCCAATCAGAATCTTGAAATCAATGATGGCCGCCCGTTCCCCGATCGAAAAGCGGCGAGGACGGCCATCTTCGATGTATATCGAACTGCTCTATAACTGCGCCCGGCTCCATTCAGGCCTCGACTACACCTCACCTTTACAGATCGAGCTGCAATATCAACAGGTCGGGAGCGTCCCCTGACTACCATTCATGGAATCCGAGGCAGCTCAGTCAACTCCCTTTCCTTATCCACATTCTGCCGGTCCACAGCGGCATCGGGAAAGCCGTTTCAAGGGCTAGAACATTCCTAGATTTGATTCTTGGTTGACGCTTCGTTGCCCACACGCAGATCACAGGAGTCGAAGAAGAATCAACCTTACTCTGAACCCTGCTTTCCGCTAGTCTGCCGAGGACTCCCCACCCGAGCCAACCTCCTCCGACGCAAGCTATTTACCCTCAAAGTATCTTCTGATCAACTGGTCGACGACCGCCGCACTGGTATAAGAGGCATAAGCCTGATAGTCATCGTTTTTCTCCTCGTCTGCGAGATCGCAAACCGATTTCACTCCAACAAACAGCGGGCGGGGAGATCCAGCGATGGCACATGCAGAGGACACTCCATAGAACTCCATTTCCAAACCTAAGGCCGTTCGCTGCTGTTGAGACACCGCCTGAGCAAAGCCCGAATCAGCAACGACAGCGGAGCCGGATGCTACTGGGCCAATTTTCAAACTCAGCTCGTGGGTGGGGGCACATTGCCAAGAGTCCTTGATACCACGAAGCACGGCGCGGTCATCCGACAGCTGCTCCGCAATGGCTCTGAGCTCCGGAGCGGATTGTAAGTGATGCGGGGCCATCTCGAACCTAGCAGCACCGCCTTTATCGACTGATCTCTTGCCTGCTTGATAGTCCCACACCGGATCAGCAAAAATGACGTCTCCAAGACCGACCCTCCCCGGTATACCTGCACATATTCCAGGCATGATACAGAGCTCAGGTCGCAGAGCTGAGATGAGTTTGCTAGCTAGCACGCCAGAAGAGACCATCCCCATTCTTTGCGCGGCCGCTGCGACTACTCGTATCTCACGATTACCGCAACTGAGCTTGGCCTTCGAGATAAATGAAACTTCATCAAATGGGGTTTCTGACTCCCAGCTCCAGGATAAACGCTTAATCGCCTCAAGCTCGGGAACGCGAAGTGCACACACAATCAGCACATCGCATTCAGAAACCTTCTGCCTGGGTGCAGAACTTGCTGACCTTAGGTAGTTTACGCAATTCTTTACACGATCAACCCAACTTGAGTCGGTATCCTCCACCTTAATTACATTCCAAAGTCGTCCGTTGAACGCTTCAAACGCATCCACCAACCCCTCGTCGTAAGCGGTTAAACCAACAATCTGCTTTGGCAAGAAGTAATCGCCCCCAGCACAGATGTCGTCAATAAGGTCGATACACACCTGTGAGTCAGGATCGCCCTCCTGGCGAAATGGTATTAGCACATCAAGAAGCAGAAGGTCGTAAACACCAACCCTAAGGTGCTGTCTCGCAGAATATGAGCATCCAGCAGTATCTATATCGTCGCGTACTACGCCGATATCAGTAAGGGCTTTAATAATCTTCTTCAGCTTAGCCTGTGTGTCCTCGACAACTAAAATCTTCAACCCCCCCTCCTTATCACAAATTCATCCATGAGATCACTTAGAGCGATACGCCAGTCTGCGCTTGCGCTGTCAAACTCCACCAAACCAATGAACACGTCACCACTCTCCGCAGACAGCTCCTCACGCAGCTCGGACAGTAAGTACCAGTTTCCATCAATTGAAAAGTCCGCATACTGGGTGACAACTATCACCAGCGGGCTGTAATCGAGCCTTTCGATCTCACGAAGGATCTCCATCCCACCCGAACCTTGAGGCCTCCCTCCTCCCTCTCCCGCGGCTACGTCGAAGGTAGGAAGCGACATATCCAACAGCAGCAGGTCGAATACTCCACCTGCGAGCTTCGTCATAGCGGATTTTACAGAGGCAACCTCCGTGATAACGACCGACGGATACATGCTAGCGAAGAACTCGCGAATATGCTTCGACTTGTGTACGTCATCCTCTGCAAATAGGACAGAAAATGCTTTCTGAATCACGCCGCGCTCCTTTCATCGAGGACAAGGGAAAGTCTCACCTCAACAAAAAATTCCACCTCTGAAACAAACCCGAATTTCAAACCGCCGTGCTGCGACTGTTTGACAGTGGCCGCCAACTTCTTCAGCCCTGACTCACCTTCTTTTCTCAAACTCTGATCAATGCGTCCCTCGCGTATGTCCTCGCGAATAGATTCGACTTTTGCAGCACCGGACGCATATACCCCATTCCCCACTTCACTATTGACGCAAACGATCAATACCCCGGTCTCAGCATCGATCGCGGTTGAGATATTTACCCACGGGATGCCCGCGACGCCCGATTTCGTGTAAACATTCCCTAGTGCAACAAGTAGCACGTCCGCCAGGACAGGAATGTCCACTACTGTGATTGGAAAATCCTCAGCGAGATGCTGCCTAAGCTCTATAAGCCCGCCCTTATAGGCAGCCTTTGACGATTCTATGCCGATTGCTATTGCGTCTGACAATTTGTAAGTACGAGTCGCCGCTTGCGCCCCAGATCGTTCAAACCATTGGGCAACTAACTCTAGCTCTGCCAATACATCCCTGCCCGCTTGCTCGAGACCAGTCGAAAGCTGCGCGAGTTGTGGACACTTGGTCCTCTTAGCACTGACACTTGATCTCACTTTAGAGAACTCGGTGGATAGTACTAAAGCAGTGCGCTCCCGCAGATGACGCTTCACCGCATCTAAGGAGGGGTTCAAGAGCCCCCAGAATGTGGCAAACATTGATGTCAAGAAGCCCTCATAAGAGAGATCCACACGAACTATCGAGCGAATAGCGTGGTACTCTGCGGGAGAAAGATTGACGCCAAGCAGTCCGTTTTTCTTCTCCGCAGACCGAATTTGGACCACGTGGTTTTTTGTGTATAGAAGCTCGGAGTCAACGCTACGACTAAATTCCGCCATTGCCGCATTTATCTCAACTTGGTCAACGCTATCAATATCCGCAAAATCTTCCAGCCATTCAGCTGATGGCGCATAGACATCGCCCTGAGATTGGTAGATCACGCGATGTTGTTCGATGGCGCCTCGAAGGTGGCCAACAATTGAACCGTGTCTAATACGCTTGCTCAAATAGCTATCCAATCCATGAGCCGGGTCGGAAAGAAACTTTGAACAACTTTGTCCAATCATTTCAATTAGCAGCTGATCCGCCTCGCTCGTTGGAAATGTCAAACCTTCCGAAGCCAAATTTCCTTTAGCGGCCCGGCGAATTGCTTCATCAAACTCCTTAGCATCACTCGCAGCTGCAGGTGCCAATGCACGATACCGACTAAATGGCTCGGCAAGTTCAGACTTCAGCTGTTCCCGAATAGCCGCCTCGTCCACATAGATTCTGCTTTGATCGACTATCTTCCTTCCATCTTCAATCATTAGGGAGTGCGTTATATGAACGATTTCAGTGTCATAGTATTCGCTATTTATCGCATCAATTGAGCGAAGCTCGGAAAAAATCGCTCGCATTTCCATGCGAAGTTCTCGGACCCCGTTTATGGTGCGAATCATATCTACAATCTTATGCTCGCAAACCACCTTCCAAAAATGCTTCACAAGTGCCGCGCCGTTGCGCGAGCGATCTACCTCAGAAGGGTGCCTGATCCCCTGCGACTCCAAGAATGCGTCGAGTGAGAAGCGAAGAATGCTCCCCCATCCCTTACCGCCACCAGACCTCAGGAGGTAGTGGGAGGCCACTACGATTCTCAGGTCAGGCGCGCGCGTCTTAACATCATTCCACTTAACCCCAGCAGCGTATTCCCTGGCCCGCGGCGTCAAAGAGATGGACCCGAGTCTGACCACAGCCTCGGCGATCATTTTTAGGAAAACCTCTACGTCTCGCCACTTCGACGCGAGTTCGATACCCATCAGAAAAGCCATGTTGCTGATGGAGTCGCGGTCATCCGCGCACAGTGAAGCAAGTTCGTCGATAGTGGCCGCAGTATCTCCATTAGCAGCCGCACAGCAGGCAGCGGCCATTCTGCTTGCATCCGGCCCCAGTGAGGAAAATTCGGCCAGAACGCCTTCATTCACCAGATCGCGCATGACAGCTATGACGTCCCCAGATATGGAGAGCCGCGCCAAAAATGAACTACCCCTGAGGTATAGCGGGATAGAGTTAAGTGCTTCCTTAACTGCAATTTCGTCGAAGATGTCGGCTTTGGCAACGCGGGAGATTGCGTCCGCCAGAGCCCCATCATGAAAGTTGAGCGCAATTTTCTCCATCTCAGCGACGGCACGCGACTCCCCTAGCCCACCTCGAATCTTTTCCGATAGTTTGCATACAAGGACGTTGGAGAGGGACCTACGGTCACGTCCGATGTGCTGCAGCAATGGCACATGCTGTGCCCGACATAGGGCGGCCAAGAAAGTACCCTCTACACCTGCTGGTAGCCCAAGAGAATTGGCGCGAACTACCTTTCCATAGTCTCCGGAAACAAAGTGCTTCGCCATGACCATACTCGTGCTGGATGCGCTGGATCCAGCAAACCAAGCGTTCAGCCTTTGATCCCGGATTTCATTCAGCTCTCTCGCATATTTCTCAATGTCGACAGAGAGGGATACTTTCCCGGCACGAGCTGCCGTAATGAGGGACAAGAACGTCTCGTATACATCAATGTTCGCGTTGTTCTGTTCAACTCGAAGAATGTTGGCGATTGAGCTTTCATCTTCAGGCCACTGCCTAGTCAGGCGGTACTCGATGTAGGTCGCCAGCTCTTTATCTTTGATTCGCTGGCATCTCATTCGTACGTCGGATACAAAACGAGCAACCGATGTCGATGGTTCATTGCGGACACTGATGTAGTGGACTAAGAATGGAGCGACTCCGCCCTTGAGTATCGACTTTACGCCCGCTACATATGTCTTCTGGGCATGTAGTCCCCCCACGAATTGATGCAAGAATATTCTCTTTTCTATCATCCACATCGATTCGCCAAATTCTTCAGCGATATCGTCCATGATGCTGAATGCGTCTCGAGAGTGACCTCGCCATATACATTCGTCAACGGCCCTTGCACGATTTAGAACGTCATTAATTTCTTCGGCACCAGCCCTAATACGAGCGATATTCCAGAGTAGTTCCTCCTCTATCGGGAGCGGCGGCATCTCAACAAGGGCAGCTACGTTCGAGTAGCCCTTCATCGGCACCTGCCGAAGCATTTCGAAAGCAAAAGCATTGATATGACTGAAATATGCTTCATATGCATTCGCGGGTAGCGAACTACGAGCGCGCCCGTGCACGTCGCGCAAACCGCGAACTGCCCTGTAGGTCCTAACGCTGTGATCTACACCATAGGCGCGTTCACGAACGCTTCCAAACAAGCCGCGAAAGGAGCCGTACTTGATTGATTCCCTTGCATGTTTTTTTGATGCCATTTGCTTTCCCTGCAATGTAGTGCTGAAGTACCGGCCGACCCAGTCGGAGGTAGATATCCCTGCAAAAAGAAAGCGGCCACTGGGCCGCTTTCTTTAGTTCACAGGATTAAATCAAACCCCAACAGGATTAGCCTTCTCCGGATCAATCCCATACTGCTTGATAGCCCGGGCAACATCCTTGGCCGTCATCTTCCCATCCTTCGCAAGCGCCGCAATGGCCGCATGCGCGATGTAGTAACGGTCAACCTCGAAGAAGCGACGCAGGTTGGCGCGGGTGTCCGAACGACCGAAGCCATCCGTGCCCAGTACCGAATAGGTAGCCGGCACGAAGGCGCGGATTTGGTCGGTGTAGGCGCGCACGTAGTCGGTTGCGGCGATGACCGGGCCCTGGCGGCCTTCCAGCAGCTCGGTGACGTACGGCTTGCGCGGTTCGGCTTCCGGGTGCAGGCGGTTCCAGCGCTCGGCGTCGAAACCATCGCGACGCAGTTCGTTGAAGCTCGGGCAGCTCCAGATGTCGGCGGTGACGCCGAAATCCTTGTCCAGCAGTTCGGCCGCTGCAATGGCTTCGCGCAGGATGGTGCCGCTGCCCAGCAGCTGCACACGCAGCTCGCCCTTCTTCGGCTTGCCGGCGTCGGTGAGCAGGTACATGCCCTTGATGATGCCTTCGGCTGCGCCTTCCGGCATGGCCGGGTGGGCGTAGTTCTCGTTCATCAGGGTGATGTAGTAGTACTCGTCGATCTGGTCTTCCATCATGGCCTTGGTGCCGTGCTGGAGGATGACGGTTACTTCGAAACCGAAGGTCGGGTCGTAGCTGCGCACGTTCGGGATGCCGCCAGCGACGATGTGGCTGAAGCCATCTTCGTGCTGCAGGCCTTCACCGTTCAGCGTGGTGCGGCCGGCGGTACCGCCGAGCAGGAAGCCGCGGGTACGCATGTCCGCTGCCTGCCAGGCAATGTCGCCAATGCGCTGGAAGCCGAACATCGAGTAGTAGATGTAGAACGGCAGCATCGGCACGTTGCTGACCGAGTAGCTGGTACCGGCCGCCATCCACGAGGACATGGCACCCGGCTCGCTGATGCCCTGCTGCAGCACCTGGCCGCTCTGGTCTTCGCGGTAGTACATGAGCTGGTCGGCGTCGACCGGCTTGTACTTCTGGCCGTACGGCGCGTAGATGCCGATCTGGCGGAACAGGCCTTCCATGCCAAAGGTACGCGCTTCGTCGGCGACGATCGGCACCAGGCGCGGGCCCAGCTCCTTGTCACGCAGGCTGATGTTCAGCGTCTGCACGAAGGCCATGGTGGTGGAATAGGTGCGCTCGCCGGATTCCTTGAGCAGGCGCTCGTAGGTTTCCAGCTTCGGTGCGACGAAGGACTTGTCGGCCTTCTGGCGACGCTGCGGCAGGTAGCCGCCCATCGCAGCGCGACGCTCCTGCAGGTACTTCACTTCCGGCGAATCCGGGCCCGGGTGGTAGAACGGCACCTGGCCGTCCTTGAGCTGCTCGTCGGTGACCGGGATATTGAAGCGGTCGCGGAAATGGCGGACCGATTCGTCGTCCAGCTTCTTGGTCTGGTGGGTGGGATTGAGCGCTTCGCCAGCGCTGCCCATGCCGTAGCCCTTGACCGTCTTGGCCAGGATCACGGTCGGCATGCCCTTGGTGTTCACGGCCTGGTGGTAGGCGGCGTACACCTTGTGCGGGTCGTGGCCGCCACGGTTCAGGCGCCAGATGTCGTCGTCGGACAGACCGGCAACCATCGCTGCGGTTTCCGGGTACTTGCCGAAGAAATGCTCGCGCGTATAAGCGCCGCCGAAGGCCTTGCAGTTCTGGTATTCGCCGTCGACGGTTTCCATCATCAGCTTCTTCAGGACGCCATTGGTGTCCTTGGCCAGCAGGGCATCCCAGTAACCGCCCCACAGCAGCTTGATAACGTTCCAGCCGCCGCCACGGAACACGCCTTCCAGTTCCTGGATGATCTTGCCGTTGCCGCGCACCGGGCCATCAAGGCGCTGCAGGTTGCAGTTGACGACGAAGATCAGGTTGTCGAGGCCTTCGCGGCCGGCCAGGGCGATCGCGCCCAGGGTTTCCGGCTCGTCCGACTCGCCGTCGCCGATGAAGCACCACACCTTGCGGTCGCTCTTTTCGATCAGGCCGCGGTTTTCCAGGTAACGCAGGAACTGCGCCTGGTAGATGGCAGCCAGCGGGCCCAGGCCCATCGACACGGTCGGGGTCTGCCAGTAATCGGGCATCAGCCACGGGTGCGGGTACGACGACAGACCGCCGCCGTCCACTTCCATGCGGAACTTGTCCAGCTGCTGCTCGCTGATGCGGCCTTCCAGGTAGGAACGCGCATAGATACCCGGGGCGCTGTGGCCCTGGATGAACAGCAGGTCGCCCGGGTGGCTGTCACTCGGCGCGCGCCAGAAGTGGTTGAAGCCCACGTCATAGAGCGTGGCGCCCGATGCGAACGAGGCGATGTGGCCGCCCAGGTCGCCCGGCTTGCGGTTGGCGCGCACGACGGTGGCCATCGCGTTCCAACGGATGATGGAGCGGATGCGCCATTCCAGTTCCGCATTGCCGGGGCTCTTGGCTTCCAGCTGCGGCTCGATGGTGTTGACGTATTCGGTGGTGGGGGAGAACGGCAGGAACGCGCCCGAGCGACGGGTCAGTTCAACCATGCCTTCCAGCAACTGATGTGCGCGCTCGGGGCCCTCGACATCGATAACGGCCTTCAACGACTCGATCCACTCCTGGGTTTCCAGGGGATTCGTGTCGTTATCAAGCATCTCGTTCAACCAGTTCATTAGCGCTCCCAGTTACTGCACGCACGCGCGCGCTTGTCATTATTTTGAGCCGTAAAGTGTAGCGCACCCGGTACCTTGCCAAGCTGGCTACGCATGCGTATGGAGCGGCAAAAGCCAGTGTCTGCAAGACAGTTCGCGACAGTTCTCATGCGCCCACGAGGACAGCCGGAGACAGCTTCCGCACCCCTGCCAACATCCTTAATGGCGCTAAACACGGGGCGAAATTGCCATCTGCCGGGGTCAGCCCGATGACAGCGGGGCCAGCGAACGGCCCCACCACCCACCAGGAATGCCCACCTAGCTGGTCTGCACCGTCCCATGGGAGGCGCTGCCATTTGCGCCGGAAGAGTTTTCGATATATCGTTTTGCGCAAATTCGATATATCGAAAACCCTGATGACCAGCCCGGAACCCCGCCGCCCACCTACCCCGCGCCCCTTGGGCCGTGGCGATCTGCGCCTGTTGCTGCTGTCCCTGATCGGCGAGCAGCCGCGCCACGGCTACGAGTTGATCCAGCAGATCAGCGAGATGTTCGTGCGCGTCTACACGCCCAGCGCGGGCTCGGTGTATCCGCTGCTGGCCGACTTCGAGAAGCAGCGCTGGGTAAGCGCCGAGGAAGACGGCGGGCGCAAGCGCTACCACATCACCAACCTTGGCCAGGCCCAACTCAAGCTGCGCGCCGAGGACGTGGAAACCGCACGCATGCGAGCGCGCCACAACTCGCGCGTGATCGCCAGGGAAAGCCTGCCGGCGCCGCTACGCGATGCCATGCACCAGTTCACCCATTCGTTGATGTTGCGCAAGGGCGATTGGCAGGACGCCGATGTCGCGCGCATCGCCAGTTTGATTGCAGAGGCGACCGCGCTGGTACAGCAGCAGTCGCAGGAAAACTGATTCGCACCACCGTTATTCATTACGACCCAGCCAGAGCGATCCAGCCACGGTCTCCCGGCCTTGCCGACACTGACCCCAGGTACCCCCATGTCACAGCATGAAACCCAATTGATCCGCATGACCCCGCGTTTCCGCCAGCTGCAGGTAGTGCACACGGAACGCCTGACCCCGAACATGCAGCGCATCGTAGTAGGCGGCGATGCGCTGGAAGGTTTTGACAGCCGCTCACCGGATGACCATGTGAAGCTGTTTTTCGCCAATGCCGAAGGCGAATTTGTATTGCCGGAACTCACCGAGCAGGGCCCGCGCTATCCGGAAGGCAAGCAGCCTTCACCGGCGCGCGATTACACGCCGCGTTTTTACGATGCCGATGCTGGGGAACTGGTGTTGGATTTCGTGCTGCATGGTGATGGCCCGGCCACGAGTTGGGCAGCCACCGCCAAGGTTGGCGACGCGTTGGTGGTTGCCGGCCCGCGTGGTTCGCATGTGGTGGCCGATGACTTCGACTGCTATGTGCTGATTGGTGATGAGACGGCGTTGCCGGCGATTGCGCGGCGCTTGGAGGAGCTGCCGGAAGGTGCGGTGGCCGAGGTGTTCATCGAGATCCCGGAAGAAGGTGACCGGCAGCCGTTGGAGAGCGCGGCGCAGGTGACTGTTTCGTGGTTCGAGCGCAATGGCTTTGATGCGGCCAGCAGCACCTTGCTGGAGGATGCGCTGGTGGATTTCGAGCAGCCTGATGGTGATACGCATTACTGGATTGCCACCGAGTCCAAGCGTGCGCGGATGATGCGCAAGTTTGTGGAAGGGCATCTGCAGGTGCCGAAGGAATGGATTCGCGCTACGGGGTATTGGAAGGCGGATCCGAACGAGGTGGAGTGAAGCTTGAAGCCTGACCCTTCTCCCCTCGGGAGAAGGTGCCCGAAGAGCCTGCCCCCGCGAAGGCGGGGGGCGGATGAGGGTTGGTGCGAAGCACCTGCGGGGAATGATTGTCAGGAGCTTCGTCCCCACCCTCACCCCTCTCCCGGAGGGAGAGGGGCTTTAGCGCCTTCCTTCTCCCCTCGGGAGAAGGTGCCCGGAGGGCGGATGAGGGTTGGTGCGAAGCACCTGCGGGGAATGATTGTCGGGGGCTTCGCCTTACCCTCACCCCAACCCCTCTCCCGGAGGGAGAGGGGCTTTCAGGCTTCGGGCTTTATTGACCCGCGCCGAAGCGGTAGGTCACGCCCAGCATCGGGCCGGACAGGGACACGTCCAGACGCTTGCCCTTGTCGCGGTAATCCAGGCTCTGGTGGCGGTAGCCCATCGATACGAACAAGTTATCCGTCGCCTGGTAGTTGGCCAGCGCCAACAGCTGCCAGGTCGAATCCGAACCCACACCAAAACCGCCTACATCCACATAGGCAATGCTGCTCCAGCGCGGGCTCAGCGTCTGCCGCCAGCGCACGCCGGCAATCGGGTCAACGAAGGTGGAATCCGAACGCGCCGATACCAGGCCGGGCACGTTCACCGCTGCATTGATGTCCCAATAACGCGCGCCCGCCAACAGATCGATGCCGGTGCGCTCGTTCGCCGACCAAGCATAGCCTGCAGTCACCGTTGCCGAGGTCTGCTTCACCTTCACGTTGGCTGCCAGGCCAATCGGCAGCGGTGTCGAATCGGAGGTGGATGCGTGGGTGAAGTCAGCCTGCAGCACGAAGTTGCCGCGGCGTGCGGTGCCGGTGATGAAGGCGGCGGCATCCAGGCTGTCCATCAGCTCGGAGAACGACTTGTGCACGTCCGCCATCGGCGCGCCGCGGAACGGCCTTACCTGCCCTTCCATGCCGCTCATCCACACATAAGGCGTGGCCTGGAAGCGCCAGCTGTCGTCGTTGTCGTTGCTCTGTGCGTGCGCGAGCGGCATGCCGCCAATTGCCAGCAGCAGGCACAGGTATTTGCGGATGAATCGGGTTTTCATTGAAGCTCCATATGATGCGTGCCCGCTTGCACGGGCACGCCGATTGCTCGCCTTATACGCCCAGGAAACGGAAGGGCTTGGCGTCCTTGAACTGGGCGTTGGCTTCACCCGAGTAGATGGTGCGCTGCTGGTTGCCAAGATCAAGACGCTTCACCTTGCCGCGCTCGCTGAAATCGATCTTCTTCAAATCCACCCAGAACACATTGGGTGCCAGCGCGGATTCGAAGTAATAGCGCATGCGCGACTGGTCGGAGACCGTGCGCCAGCGCGTCGAGGAGATATTCGGCTGGTCCGGGGTGGTGATGCCGTAGGGCACCGATACATTGCGGATCACGCCGAACACGCTGGCAGTGGATTCCACCGGGTCGGTCGACTTGGGAATGGCGTCGATATAGAAGGCAGCGCGCGCGAAGCGATCCGAGGCACGGTTGGTGCCCGGCAACATCACCGTGCCGCCGATCTGCCGCCAATAGGTTTCCAGGGCCAGCTGCTCTTCGAAGATCGGCGAGTTGGTCATCACCTTGTAGTCGCGGCTGTGATGGATGACCTGCTTGCCCTTGATGTATTCGATGATGGCGCTGTCGCCACTGGCATCGGAGATGGACAGGTGCAAGGTGGCAAGGCGCTGCTCACCGGGCGCTGCATCGCTGACCAGGGTGAAGGGCTCGGCGCTCAGTACCTTCACCGCTTCCTCGACGGTGGCGAAGTTGTCGAGCATGTACTGCGTCCACACCGAGATGGCCAGACCGGGCTTGCCGCTGTTGCGCTCGGGATATTCGGACTCGGCCAACCACAGCAGGTTGGCGACCAGGCCTGCTTCGTTCATGCCGTCGGTGGTGGAGATGTCGTAGGCGCTGGCAATGACGCTGCCGTAGCGCGAGGTCCACTTCAGCGTGTCCGGGCCGGTCTCGCCGGTGCGCTGCATGCCACGCGGGAACATCCACAGATGGGTGCCGGTATCGATCTTGTAGTCCATCGAACGGCCGGTGAAGATTTCATTGCCAGCACCGTGGTAGACGAAACGGGTGCAGGCATCGGCCTCGGGCTGCACGCCTGCCATACCGAAAAGTACGGTGGCACAGGCGGCAATAATGGATCGCTTGGCTGATTTCATGGGGTTAGCTTCCTTTGCTGGATCAGGTCAGAGATGCAATCGGAATGATCCTAACAGCCATTCATTGTCCTGCCGCGACTTGGTTGGCAGTCCTGCAAAACAGCAACCAGACAATTGGCCGCTGCTATGCTCAGCGCATATTCGAACGGAGGAACTGCCCCATGCCTCAAATCACACCACATCACACCGCTGCCATCCTCCGCCCGTTGCTGGTCGGCGGCCTGCTGAGCATCGCCCTGAGCGGCTGCCTGAGCGCACCGCCGCTTAGCGACGATCCCGATTTCGGCCGCTGCAGCGATGCCTCCCTGCAATGGGCGGTTGGCACGGTGAATGACGAAGCCACCGTGCGTCGCCTGAAGACCGAGAGCGGTGCCGGCCTGGTCAATCCGATCAGCCCGACCACGATTGTTTCCCGCGATATCCGCCAGGACCGCCTGCGCGTCTACACCGATGCCAACAACGTCATCACCAAGGTGCGTTGCGAGTAAATCCAGCGCGCTGCAACTCGCAGCACGGCACACGCACAAACACGAACGGCAGGGTTTCCCCTGCCGTTCGTCGTTTCACACGCTCACAAGTGCGAGCGCTTGTTTCAAGGCCGCTTACTTCAAACCGCGGTTGTGCAGCAGCGGCTCGACGCTCGGGTCCTTGCCGCGGAAATCGCGGTAGGCCGTCGCCAGATCACGCGTATTGCCGATCGACAGGATCTTGTCGCGGAACACCTGGCCGTTCTCACGGGTCAGGCCGCCATTCTCCTTGAACCACTCGAAGGCATCGTGGTCGATCATCTCCGCCCAGAAATAGGCGTAGTAACCGGCCGAATAACCGCCGCCCCAGATATGGTCGAAGTAGCTGCTGCGGTAACGCGGCGGCACCTGGGCCAGATCCACCTTGTAGCGCTTCAGCGCATCGGCTTCGAACTTGTCCACGTCCTGCAGCGGTGCGTCAGCGCCCTGCGTATGCCAGGCCAGGTCGAGCAGCGCCGCCGACAGGTATTCGGTGGTCATGTAACCCTGGTTGAAGGTCTTGGCCTTGGCGATCTTGTCGACCAGCTCCTGCGGCATCGCTGCCTTGGTCTGGTAGTGCTTGGCGTAGTTGGCGAACACCTTCGGGTCCGAAGCCCAGTGCTCGTTGAACTGCGACGGGAACTCGACGAAGTCACGCGGCACGCCGGTGCCGGCCACGCTCGGGTACTTGGTGTTGGAGAACATGCCATGCAGGGCGTGGCCGAACTCGTGGAACATGGTGGTCACGTCGTCCCAGCTCAGCAGCGCGGGCTGGCCGGCGGCAGGCTTGGTGAAGTTGCTGACGTTGTAGACCACCGGCTTGGTGCCGGTCAGGCCGTCCTGCTCGACGAACACGTCCATCCAGGCGCCACCGGACTTGCTGTCGCGCTTGTAGAAGTCGGCGTAGAACAGCGCCAGCGGCTGGCCGTTGGCGTCGGTGACTTCAAACACGCGCACGTCCGGGTGATACACCGGCAGGTCCTTGCGCTCCTTGAAGGTCAGGCCGTAGAGCTGGTTGGCGGCGTAGAAAACGCCGTTCTGCAGCACGTTGTCCAGCTCGAAGTAGGGCTTGATCTGCGACTCGTCGAGGTCGTACTTGGCCTTGCGCACCTGCTCGGCGTAGAAGTCCCAATCCGATGCGGAGGCCTTGAAGCCGCCCTTCTGTGCGTCGATCACCTTCTGGATCTCGGCCAGCTCACCGCGTGCCTTGGCGGTGGCCGCCGGCACGGTGTCGGTCAGCAGCTTGAGCGCATGCTCCGGCGTCTGCGCCATCTGGTCGGTGAGGTTGTAGGCGGCGTAGTTCGGGAAGCCGAGCAACTTGGCCTTGGCCGCACGCAGCTGGGCCAGGCGCTGGATGATGGCACGGGTGTCGTTGGCATCACCGTGCTCGGTGCGGGTCTCCGAGGCCTGCAGCACCTTGGCGCGCACGTCGCGGTCCTGCAGCGAGCCGAGTGCCGGCTGCTGGGTGGTGTTCTGCAGGCTCAGCACCCACTTGCCGTTGAGCTTGCGGCCCTTGGCAGCGTCTTCGGCGGCGGCGATGTCGCCATCGGACAGGCCGGCCAGCTGCGCCTTGTCATCGATGACCACCGCACCGGCGGCGGTGGCCGCGACCAGCTTGTTGTGGAAGTCGTTGGACAAGGTGGCTTCTTCGGCGTTGTACTGCTTCAGCGTTTCCTTGTCGGTATCGCTGAGCTCGGCACCGGCCTTGACGAAGCCCTTGTAGGTTTCCTCGACCACGCGCAGCTGCTCGGCATCCAGGCCGGCTTCGACGCGGCCGTCATAGATGCTCTTGATGCGCGCGAACAGCTTGGCATCGAGGTGGATGGCATCACCATGCGCGGCCAGCTTGGGCACCACGTCTTCCTGGATCTTCTGCCGCTCCGGGTTGGTATCGGCCTGCACCACGCTGAAGAACACGCGGCTGACGCGGTCCAGGATGGCGCCGGACTTCTCCATCGGCAGCAAGGTGTTGTCGAAGGTGGCCGGCTGGGTGTTGTCGGTGATCTGCTTGATCTCGGCCAGCTGCTGGCGCATGCCTTCCTCGAAGGCCGGCAGGTAGTCGCTGTCCTTGATCTTGTCGAAGGCCGGCGCCTGGAACGGCAGCGAGCTGACAGTCATGAACGGGTTGGTGGAGGCATCGCCCGGCTTGGCGGCCTCCGCTGGTGCATTGGCGGTCACGGGGGCAGTGGACTCCTTGCCAGAACAGGCGGCCAGCGCAAGGCTGATGGCGGCGGCCAGGACAACGGTACGCGACATGAAACGGCTCCTTGGGAACGGGCTTCGAACAGCCCATCACCCTACTCCGTTCCCCTGTGAGCGGCATGTGCCGATGGTGGCGCCAAGCCGCGCCGGACGCGGCGGCTCAGCCGGTGCCGCGGTTGCGGCCCATCCATTGCCGGTACCACTGGCGAACGGCGGCCATGTCGGCCACGTCGTCACCGGTCGTATGGAACACCGGACCGAAGCCGATCACCTTTTCCGGGTAATGGAAATAGGCCGGGATGATGGGCACATCGGCCATGCGCGCGATTTTCAGGAAGCCGCCCTTCCATTCGGTCACCGGCTTGCGCGTGCCTTCCGGCGCCAGCGCATACCAGATCTGCTCGCTGTCGCGGATCATCGCCACCGCCTGGCCCACCGTGCCCTGCGGCGAACTGCGGTCCAGCGGCACCACGCCCATCCGCCGCAGCACCAGACTCAGCGGCCACCAGAACAGCTTGTCCTTGCCGAGGATGCGGGCTTCAAGGCCCAAGGCCATCTTTGCCGCCAGCCCCCACAGGCCATCCCAGTTGGACGAATGCGGCGCGGCGATCACCACCGCCTTGGCCAGGTCCGGAACCGGCCCGCGGATATGCCAGCCGCCCAGACGCAGCACGCTGCGCCCAAGCCAACGGCTGAAGGCGGCGCCTTTGCGCTGCGGCACGGCGGCTGGGACAACCGGAACGGTCGATGGCGTGTTGCTCAAGCACTACTCCCAATTACGTGTGGAACGGCCGCGCTTGACCTGCGCGCGTTCCTTTTTCTGATCCAGCCGGCGCAGCTTGGAGCCGTAGGTGGGCTTGGTCGCCACCCGTGGCTTGGGCACGCTCAGGCTGGCCTGGATGAAGCTGGCAAGGCGTTCCCGCGCATCCTGGCGGTTGCGGTCCTGGGTGCGGAAGCGCTGCGCGTCGATCACCAGCACGCCTTCGCTGGTCACCCGGCGGTCGCGGCGGGCGAGCAGGCGCTCGCGCAGTGGCTCGGGCAGGGACGGTGAGCCGGCGATGTCGAAACGCAGTTCCACCGCGGTGGAGACCTTGTTGACGTTCTGCCCGCCCGCGCCGGACGCGCGCACGAAACGCTCGACGATCTCCGTTTCCGGTATCGCCAATCGTTCCGAGATTTCAATCTGCTCCGTCGCCATCGGCGCATTGTAAGGGCTGTGGCGGTTTTAGCCGCCTCCCCGACAAAGCGCCGCTGTTGCCCCCTCCCTTGCGCGGAGCGCAGGGGAGAGCTGGGGAGGGGTGCCTTACGCGGCTGAAGTTGAGTGCCTGCGCTGGTTCTGAGTACCGGAGCTTGCGGGTTGGGTTTTGCTGGGCGACTGGAGCTTTAGAAGCACCCCTCCCCAGCCCTCCCCTTTGCTGCGCAAAAGGGAGGGAGCCCAAGCAAGAGCACCCCTCCCCAACCCTCCCCTTTGCTGCGCAAAAGGGAGGGAGCCCAAGCAAGAGCACCCCTCCCCAACCCTCCCCTTTGCTGCGCAAAAGGGAGGGAGCTCAAGCAAGAGCACCCCTCCCCAGCCCTCCCCTTTGCTGCGCAAAAGGGAGGGGGCGAAGCGTGCACTCGCTGGCCGTCTGCACATCGCAGCCATCGGCCCCCTCCCTTGCGCGTAGCGCAGGGGAGGGTTGGGGAGGGGTGCCTTTCGCGGCTGAGGTTGAGTGCGTGCGCTGGTTCTGACTACAGCGACTTGTGGCTGAGCTTTGCTGGGCCGCTGAGGCTTTAGAAGCACCCCTCCCCAACCCTCCCCTTTGCTACGCAAAAGGGAGGGGGCTCAAGCAAAGGCCCCCTTCCCCGGCCCTCCCCTGCGCTGTGCGCAAGGGAGGGAGCACAGCCTGCGCAGGGAGGGTTCCATTCATTCCCAATACTGCCCAGCCCAGCGCCGGTAGGCGCGGTAGTGATGGATCGCGAAGCCGTCAAACGAGGGCTCGTTGCGCAGCGCACGTTCCACCTTGCGCACTTCCTGTTCGAACACCTTGGGCCCTTCTTCATGGAAGGTGACCTTGTCGATGTCGTTGGACGAGACCTCCAGCCCGATCACCACCTTCTTGCCGACTTCATTGGCATAGGCGATCTCGCTGGCCGCGTGCGACAGGATGCTGTCCCGGCCCTCGGCCTTGTCGCGGTAGTCCATCAAGGCCACGTAGTCGTAGATGTTGATGGTGTGCTCGCTGACCGGACGGTGACGGCCGTTCCAGTCCACTTCGATGCCGTCCAGCCAGAACGGAATCGCCGGGCCAACCGCCAAGGTCGCGCCGCTTTCCTGCTTGATGCGCATCACCGCCGCGCTCATGTCCAGGAAGCCAATCAGCAAGTCCGCACGAGTATCGTCGTCCCATTCGTCGAGGATATGCGGCTCGATGTCGAGGTTGGCGCCATCAAAGCGCGCGGCTTCCGGCACCGAGGCGTTGTAGTCCACCACCCGGCGGAACATCGCCTCGGCCTCCTTGCGGTGCGCCGGCAACACGTACTTTTGTGTGCTCAGGTACCAGGAACCCAGCAAGGCATACACCTTCATGTTCTTGCTGTGCAGGCGTTCGATGAAGGCGCGGTACAACTGTGGCTGCTCGACGATGAGGTTGCGGTCCTTGTAGGCGTCGGCATACAGGTACACGGTGTCGATGCGCTGCGACTTGAGATACGCCACCGCCTCATCGGCGACCGCCGGGTCTTCGATCATCGCGTACGACTCGGCCTCCCAGGTCCAGATCGCGCGGCTGGCCGCTGCTGCCTGCGCCATTGGCAGTACACACAGCACGGCCAACAAGCCAAGACCAAACATCCGGCTCATTGCGACTTCTCCACGCCTGCAGCGGCGTCCACCGGCAGGTGGTAACGGCCCTGTCCGATCGCCTTGCCGTTGTCCGGATCGGACGGGAACACCGACACGTAGCAACGGCCACCGCAATCCTGCGGCAGGCGCAGCTGCAACTGCACCTGCTGGCTGCCACCCGGCGGCAGCTGCATTGCCTGCCCATACACTTCCTGCAGTTCGCGGCCATCCTCAGCGGACATCACCGCCAGCGGTACGAACAAGCGGCTTGGTTTGGGATCGCCACTGCTGAACACCGCGGTCAAGCGCACGCCATCGGCGACGGTGGCAAGCTCGGCCGAGGCCAGCGACAAGCCATGCGCTGCCGGTGCCGCCGCCAGTTCGGCAGCAGCCGCAGGCGCGCTGTAGGCGACCAACTTCGGCGTCGCACCTTCCGGCGTCAGCGCGTTCTTCTGCATGAAGATCGCATTGGCCTGGGTGTAACGCTGCAGCCGCTGCAGCGCCCAGGCACGCACGCTGGCGTCGTCGGTTTCGGCCAGGTGCATGCCGTCCTGCAGCTCGAACAACTTGCCGTCATGCAGCCACCAACGCCCGGCCAGATACTCCGGCGCACTCGTCTTGGTCTGCTTCAAGGGGAATTGCTGGTTGCTGCGGAAGCTCTCGGCCATGTCCAGGCCGGTGCCCAGCCACGGCGTCTGTGCCGGCCGCTTCAGCCCATAGGTATTGGACAGCAAGGCCATCAACGACGGCGTCACGTCCAGCTGCGAGGACACTGCGCGGATGCGCTTGGGCTGCTTGAGCAGCGGCGAGAACACGATCAAGGGCACGTGGTAACGGTCCACATGCTCGCCCATCGGAATCTCCGGCAGGCGGTGGTCGCCGGTGATGACGAAAATGGTATTGGCAAACCACGGGGTCTTTTCCACCGAGGCGAAATAGCGGCGCAGCTGCTCATCGGTGTACAGGATGGTGCTGTAGATATCGGTGCTGGCGCGGTAGCTGGCACGCTCGGCATCGGGCACCTGCAGCTGCTGCAGGCGCTGCTCGAACTGCTTGCGGTACACGTCCTGATCCGGGAACTCGTAGCTGGTGTGCATCGAGATGGTCTGGATCGCGGTCAGGAACGGCGCCTGCACGCTGTCATTGTCGGCCAGCACCCGCGAGATCAGTTCCTGGTCCGGGTAACCCCAGGCGCTGAACGGATTGCGTTGATAGCCCTCGCCGAAGTTGTTCATGTCGACCAGCGTCTGCACCTGCTGGCCCTGCATGTAGGCGCGCTCGTTGTCGAAGCTGGTGTCGGTGCCGTTGTAGAAGGCGGTGTTATAGCCCTGCTGGCGCAGCACGCTGAACAAGCCGGGATGCGCCGGCATGCGATCGCCAAGGCCGGTAAAGCCCTCGTCGGCAAACGGTGCCGAACCAATCAGGGTCGGCAGCACACCGAAGGTGCGGCCCTGGTTGGCGAGGAAATTGTCGAAGTACAGGCTGCGCCCAGCCAGCTCATCGAGGAACGGGGTGAAGCTGCCCAGCGATGCCTGCGGACCAGAGAACGAGCGGCCCAGGCCTTCGACCACGATCAACACGACATTCGGCGGTCGGCCATCGCTGGTCGGCGAAAAATTGGGACCCAAGGCATCCGGTGTCTGCTCCGGGTGCAGGAACGGGAAGTTCGGATCCAGCGGGGCTTCATCGCTGGCGACGGCGCTGGGAACGACCGCCACATCCGACTCGCCCTTGAACCAGCGCCACACATCGCCGCTGAACCAGGCCAGCTTGTTGCAGGCCAGGTCGCGCGAGGCAACGTCCTTCAACGCCGCCGCACCGCTGGGCAGCGGCAGAATCCACGCAACACCCGCAGCCACCAACCACACCGTGCTCCACACCGTGGAGCCACGCGCATCGCGTCGTGCCAGCCACAGCAGGCCCGCCCACAACACCAGCAGCGGCAGTGCCATCGCCAACACGCCACGCAACCCCAAGGGCGCGCCATCGGCCAGCGTGGTGCGGATTTCGGCAAGGCTGTAACCGAACAGATCCGCCCCCAGCGGCACATGCGCCACCTGGAAATACTGGTCAAGCAGCACCTGCACCACGATGAACAACGACCACAGCACGCCCAAGGCGATGTACCGCGGAAAGGCGCGCTTGATCGCCAGCAGTGGCAGCGACAACAGCACCAGGATCGGCACCGAGCGCAGCAGCATCAGCAGCGCCTGCGCACCGGCAATACCGACAATCGCGCCGGTCTGCGTACTGCCGCCGGCAGCTGCCACACCGCTGCTGACCGCCATCGCAACCAGCACCGCCTGCGCAAGCAGCAACACCGGGAATGCCGAAGAGAAGCGCGCCCAGGCGCCGCCGTCATGCGTGGAAATCATCGTCAGCTGCTCCCTTACCAGCGCGTGTAGATGGAGCCGGACAGGCGCTGCTCATCAAAGCCGCTGTCGTCGTCGGCATAACCGGCGCCCAGCTTGAAGCCCCAGTTGGGTGTGACCTGATGCCGCCACGCAACGCCGATGGCGGCGTTGTTGTCACGCACCACGCCGCCAAAGCGGTCCAGGTCGGTGCTGCGGCCGCTGCTGACGCTGACTTCCAGATAGTCGTCGGCATCGCCCTTGTAGTAATTGCGCAGCAACACGCGATGGCTCCAGCTGCCCGAGCCGACACCCGGCACGTGCTGCAGCTTGTAGCGGCCATACCAGTTGCCGACATAGCGGCCGACGCCGACGCCGTAGAACTCGGTGGTGTCGGAGAAGCGCAGCTGGTCGACGCTGGCCGACAGTTCCCAGCCATTGCCCACGCCCTGGAACACTTCCACGCGCCAGCTCTGCCTGGGCAGCACGCCGCTGGACGGACCGCGCTGGTAACGCAGGTTTGCGTAGGCACGCGACCATAGCGGTGCATAGCCGTCCAGCGCCCAGGCGGTGTCGGAGGTGTTGAAGTGATCGGCGCGCAGCAGTTCCAGCCCCAGCGAGCCGCGCGGAAAGTAACGGCGCAGGGTCAGGTCGTTGTCGTTCCAGCTATCGCGGTCACCGCTGAAACGGGTGTGATCCCAGCCCAGGCTTGCGCCCCAGCGGTAGCCATCGGCTGCTACCGCGTCCGGGTTGGCCATGCGCGGCAACAGGCTCAGGCGCAGCTCGGCGATTTCCTTTGGATCAGCACCCAGCGTGGCGGCAGCGTCGAAATCGGCACGCGCTGCAGCGGTCTGGCCGAGCGCACGCAGTTCGCGGCCTCGCGCGATGCGTGCGGCAGGGTCCTGCGGTGCCAGTTCAATCCAATGCGAGTAGGCATCGGCGGCCTGCTGCGGACGGTCACTCCAGCGGTACATGTCGCCCAATGCCGACCAGGCGTCGGCATAGGTCGGGCTGTTCTTCACTACCTGCTGCAGATCGGCCTCGGCGGCAGCGTACTGGCCGTCCCACGCATAGGTGCGGCCGCGCGCCAACAGCACGTCGCCGTTGCCCGGATGCTCGGTCAACAATGCGCTGTAGCGGGCGATGGTTGCCGCACGATTATTGGCGTCGGACTGCTCGCGGATCTGCTGCAGCTGCAGGGTCAGGCTGTCTGGCGCTTCCTGGGCAAACGCCAGCAACGGCGCAGCGGCCAGCGCCAACAACAGGCAACGCGACAGCACATGGCGAGGAGCACGGACGGAGTGGTGCTGGGTCATGGAACGGTTCCTGGCAATCATTGGTTGATACTCGATTCGCTTACCACCGACGATGCAACTGCCACCGCCACCGGCACGTCTTCCTTCTGGTTCTGTTGCCAGGAACCATCACGACTGATGCGCCCCCAGCTATGCCGCTTGCGACGGGTGAACATCCAGCGAATGGTGGCGGAGAAACGCCATACCGAATTCACCTGGCGGTAGCCGAAGTTCTCCAGGATCGCCACCACGAACAGACGCAGCTGCTGCGCTGGCCGCGAGTACAAGCCGAAGGAAAGTTCCTCCAGCAGCATCGCGTTGACCGAGAGCAGGATGCCCATGCCGACGGCCGCAGCGAGGAAGATCAGGAACACATCCAGCTGCACCAGCCCGCACAGGGCCAGCACGATCATCGAGACATAGCCCACGACCTCGATGATCGGCCCCAGGAACTCGAAGAACAGCATGAACGGGAACGCGACCCAGCCGGCGGCGCCACTGCGACGGTTGAACAGCATGCCGATATTGGTCCACAGGCTTTCGGCCAGGCCACGCTGCCAGCGCATGCGCTGGCTGCGCAGTGATGACAGGTCGGTGGGGGCCTCGGTCCAGCACACCGGGTCGGGCACGAACACGATGCGGTAGTCGCGCTTTTCCTCGCGCAGGTTGCGGTGCAGGCGGATCACCAGGTCCATGTCCTCGCCGACGGTGTCGGTGCGGTAACCGCCGATGGCGATCACCCGTTCCTTGTAGAACACACCGAAGGCACCGGAGATGATCAACAGCGCGTTCATCGGCGACCAGCCCATGCGTCCGAACAGGAAGGCGCGCAGGTATTCCACCAGCTGGAAACTGGGCAGCCAACTGTTGGGCAGGCCGATCTTGTCGAGCATGCCATCGCGCACAGTGCAGCCATTGAGCACACGCACCACGCCGCCGCTGGCAACCACGCGGCTGTCTTCCAGGAAGGGCCGCACCACCCGCGACAGGCTCTCCGGCTGCAGGATACTGTCGGCATCAACCACGCAGAACAGCGGATAGCGCACGCAGTTGATGCCGGCGTTGATCGCGTCGGCCTTGCCGCCATTGGCCTTGTCGACCATGCGTACGCGCGGGCAACTGGCCGAGGCATACACCCCGTGCACCGGTTCGGTCTGCAGGCGCGTGCGATAGGCCTCGGGCACCCGCACCAGACCAAATGCCTCGATCAGTGCATCGCGGGTACGGTCGCTGGAGCCATCGTTGACCACCACGATCTCGAACGCCGGGTAGCTGGTCTTGAGCAGCGAGCGCACCGACGAGACCACCGAGGTTTCTTCGTTGTACGCCGGCAGGATGATGCTTACCGGCGGCTGGTACTCACGCAGGCCGGCCGGCAGGTAATTGGCCCGGTACTCGCGCATGTAGCGCACGATCTGGTAGGCCGAGATGTAGTTCAGCAGCAGGTAGGCCAGGTTGATCGCGACGAAGTAGGCCATGAAGAACCACTGCAGCGAGTCGGCGATACTCACCCAGGGAATCTGCTGCACGTAGCTCACCAGCATCTGCCAATAAGCGTTCATGTCGCACTCCTCATCGCGTTCTCGGACAGCACCTGTTCGATGATGTCGCGTCCGTAGCCATCACTCTGCCGCGACTGCACTTCACGCAGTGCGCCAGCGCCCATGCCCGGCAAGCCGAGCAAGGCCTGTGCGGTGCGATAGCGCACCCACCAGACGCTGTCCGACAGCAGCGCTTCCAGTCGTCCGGCGTCGCCAATCTCACCGATGCGGCCCAGCGCCGCGGCCGCGTGCATGCGCACATGCCAGCGCGA
Organism: Stenotrophomonas sp. STEN063; assembly: GCF_056854515.1. Taxonomy (NCBI): domain Bacteria; kingdom Pseudomonadati; phylum Pseudomonadota; class Gammaproteobacteria; order Lysobacterales; family Lysobacteraceae; genus Stenotrophomonas; species Stenotrophomonas sp. STEN063. Next base: position 8,003 of record NZ_JBXFWF010000038.1, on the reverse strand, counting down.
GGCCGTGAGGAAGCCAATGACGCGCTCGCGATCCTGGCGATCGTTGATCAGCTGCAGGCAGACCGAAATGATGTGGTCATCCACGTGCCCTTCCAGCAACTGCCGAACCACCACCGCCGCACGCTGCGGATCGATGTCGGCAAGGAAGCGCACCAGCTTCACGGTGGAGTCGGCATTGGCACGCAGCAGTGCATTGCTGATCTCGCGCACAGCGCTGCCATCTTCGTTCTCTGCCAGGATCCGCGCCACGCTGCCCGGCACCCAGTCCTCGCGCTCGGTGATCATCGGCACGAATGCCGACATGGCGCGCGGCGGATCCACCTGCGCCAATGCCCGCGCTGCGCACAGCGAGACAATCGGGCTGCGATCGTTGAGGAACTTGGCCAGCAGGTCGTAGAGATGCCGGTCGCGCAGATGGCCCAGGGCAATGATGGTCATCGCGCGATCGTGGTAGCTGCCACGCAACATGCGTTGCGCTGCCTCCTCCAGACCCACCCGATGGCCGAGCGGCGCCAGCCGCCGTACCGACGCTTCCGGCAGGCTCTCGCAGACGCTGTTCCAGGCTTCGACGAAGCCTATGACCTCATCGCGTTGCAATCGGTGCACCGGCACGGTTTCACCGGCAAGCTCGCGCTGCAGAACATCGTTCCAGAACTGCCGGGCCTGGGTGTCACGCTTTTCACGGCGCTGCGCCCTTACCCGCAGAACAACAATGATCAACAGCAATACCGTGGCCAACAGCAGGGTGAGAATCGCCACCCAGCTGGCCACGACGAGTACGGTCGGCCCCTCGAACAGACTGTCCATCGCAGTTCCCTACTTGTTGCGGGTACGTGGCTTGCGAGACCACGTAACCCCCCCTGAGTACAACTCCTGGTGCCAAGCATAGATAGAAACGTGACCCTCGTCTCTATTTTTCGCAATTTCAGTAAGGTTCCCGTCATCAAATTATGTTAAGCAAGATCGTAAGATGTAAATTTTTCATTAAAAACAATGCGCTACAGCGCACTTCGACACTCGCAACTGTCTGCCCCCCCCTGCGCCCAGAGGTCAGCAACCTGTCTTCAGCCCCGGCAAGGCCGCGGTTATGCTCAAGCCCACCCCATCACAAGGACGATCCATGCAGCGCTGCCGCCAGACCCTTCGTACCCGTTGCGCGCCCCTGCTGGTCGCCGCCAGCCTGGCGCTTGCCGGCATCGCGCCGGCATGGGCGGCCCCGGCCACCGATGCCGACGTCAACCGCCTGCTGGCCGCCTCCCGCGCCCAGAACATGCTCGACGCGATGCTGCCGCAGATGGAAGCCATGCAGGCACAGCAGTTCGCCGAGATCGCCCAGAAGCAGTCACTGACTGCCGAGCAGAAGGCCGGGCTGCAACGCATCCAGCAGCGCACCTCGCAGACTTTGCGTCAGGCGCTGGCGTGGTCGCAGATGCGGCCGATGTACGTGGATCTGTACAAGCAGTCGTTCTCGAAGGAAGACGTGCTGGCGATGGCCGAGTTCTACGAGAGCCCGGCAGGCCAGAGCCTGCTCGACAAGACCCCGGCACTGATGCAGAACCTGATGGTCGCCATCCAGCAGAAGATGACCCCGCTGATGGCCGACCTGCAGAAGGACCTGGAAAAGATCAACAGCGAAGTCAAATAAGCGCCCAACGGTAGTGCCGAGCCATGCTCGGCAAGGGGCGTTACCGGTAAAGCTGCTCTGTTTTTTGTAGGAGCGGCATAAGCCGCGAAGCTGGCAATACTGGAATCACCGGCATCTCTGCGATCTGATGATTTGTGGGCTTCGCGGCTTACGCCGCTCCCACAATCCTGCGCGTGCTGATGGATTTCTGGGGAAGCCTTTGCCGAGCATGGCTGGGCACTGCGCTCCCTCCCTTTGGCGAAGCCAAGGGGAGGGTTGGGGAGGGGTGGTTTTTCGCTTGGAAAGCCCCTGCCGAGCATGGCTCGGCACTACCTCAGTCCGGTAGCTTCCAGTTGAACAGGTCCATCGCTTTCTGGAACTCGCGGTCCAGTGGTGCGCGCACTTCGATGCGGTGGCCATCCTGCGGGTGCGGGAAAGCCAAGCGCTCGGCGTGCAGCAGCATGCGGTGCACGCCCTGCATGCGGAAGGTACGGTTGTGGCGCCCGTCGCCGTGGCTGGTGTCCCCGATCATGTGGTGGAACATGTGCTTGAGGTGCCGCCGGATCTGCCGGAAACGGCCAGTCTGCGGCTGGCAACGCAGCAGCGCATAGCGCGAGGTCGGGAAGCCCGTCGACGGAATCGGCAACTCGCCTTCCAGCAGCTTCTGGAAGTGGGTGATGGCCTGCTTCTTGACCGGCTTGCCGGGGCCGCCGTCCAGATCATGATCGACGGTGAACGCATCTTCGGCCGGCCAGCCGCGGCACACCGCCAGGTAATCCTTCTCCACCTCGCCGCCCATCAGCGTCTTGCCCAAGGTGCTGGCGCTTTCGCGATCGAAGGCCAACAGCAGGCAGCCACTGGTTGCACGGTCCAGCCGGTGCACGAGGAAAATCGGCTTGCCCAGCTGCTCGCGCAGACGGTCAGCGAGGAAATCATCCTCGCCGCGCGCCAGCTTGCTGTCGTGGACCATCAAACCCGCAGGCTTGTTGACCACCGCCAACCACTGGTCTTCATACAACAGCGGCAGCGGTTCAAAAACAACCGGCACCTCCGCGGCTTCATCGACAACATCAGTCATCGACGCAACCACGCCGAAGCCAACGCTATCGCACCGACCGCTCCCGTCACCCACGACCACAGCGGAACCGAGGCGAACTGCGGACCGCCCGCTTGCAAGCCGTACAACAGCGCCGACACCACCATCAAACCGACACCGGCAACCGCAGTAACCACACGCCGCTGCATGCGCTGCAGCGTGCCTTCGAGATTGACGATGTCCTGCGAGCGCATCGCCAGCTCATGCTTGCCTTCCACCTGCTGGCGCAGCCAGCTGTGCAGCAGGGCCGGCATGTCCGGGGCCTGGGTCATGATTTCCGGCAGGCGTTTGCGCAGTTCCTTCAGCGCACGGCGCGGGCTGTAACGCTCGCGCAGGATGCGTTCCAGCACCGGCTTGGCCACTTCCCAGATGTCCAGGTTGGGGTCGAGCTGGCGGCCGACGCCTTCGATGTTCAGCAGCGTCTTCTGCAGCAGGATCAACTGCGGCTGCAGGGTCAGCTGGTAACGCTGGGCGGTGCGGAACAGCTTCATCAGTACTTCGGCCAGCGATATCTGCGACAGCGGGCGGGTGAAGTACGGCTCGCAGACCGCGCGCACGGCGGCTTCCAGCTCATCGATGCGCACCGTGTTCGGCATCCACTGCGCCTGCAGGTGCAGCTCGGCGATGCGGCGGTAATCACGGTTGAAGATGGCCATGAAGTTTTCGGCGAGGTAGAACTGATCCTCTTCCGACAGCTGGCCCATGATGCCGAAGTCCAGCGCGATGAAGCGCGGGTTGTCGCGGCGCGCCGGATCGATGTCGACCCAGATGTTGCCGGCGTGCGCATCGGCGTGGAAGAAGTTGTCGCGGAACACCTGCGTGTAGAACACGCGCACGCCCTTGGCGGCCAGCGCCTTGCGGTCGATGCCGGCTTTGTCCAGCGCCACGATGTCGTCGGAAGGAATGCCCCAGACCCGCTCCAGGGTGAGCGCGCGCTCGGCGGTGTGGCTCCAAATCACTTCCGGAACGTACAGATCGTCCGAGTTTTCCCAGAAGCGGCGCAGCACGCTGGCGTTGGCGCCTTCGCGCTGCAGGTCCAACTCGGCAGCCAGGGTGGTTTCGATCTCGGCCACCACTTCGCGCGGGCGGATCTTGTCGGCACGCGGATGGGTGCGTTCGACCAATGCGGCCAGCGATTTGAGCAGGGCGATGTCACCGGCGATCTGCTTTTCGATATCCGGGCGCAACACCTTGACGACGACCTGGCGACCATCGTCCAGCGTTGCTGCATGCACCTGCGCGATCGAGGCCGAGGCCAGCGGCGTGGTGTCGAAACTGGCGAAGGCTTCGGTGATCGGCAGGCCCAGCGCCTCCTCGACGATCTGCAGCGCGCGTTCGCCGTCAAACGGCTTGACCCGGTCCTGCAGCAGGGTCAGCTCGGCGGCGACGTCCGGCGGCACCAGATCACGGCGGGTGGACAGGATCTGGCCGAACTTGACGAAGATCGGGCCCAGCTCCTGCAACGCCAGTCGCAGGCGCGCACCGCGCGACTGCGAGGCGATATCGGCGCTGGCACGCGGCACGAACGGCTTGGCGATGCCGAGCCAACGTTCGACCGGGGTGCCGTCGAGCAGGTCATCCAGGCGGTAGCGCAGGATCACCCGGCCGATGCGGCTGGCGCGGAACATGGCGCGGGTCGCCTTCATGCGGCACCCCCGGCGCGCTGACGCAGGCGCGCGATGCGCGCGGCCATGCGTTCGACGTCATCGCGGATCACGTCCACATCATCATGGAAGGCATCCAGCTCGGCACGGGCAACGACATCACGCGACTCCTCGGTAACGTATTCGGCGGCGGTCTCGGCCAGATCCTTGGCGCTGCGCCTGGCCTGCAGCAACGCTGCACGCAAGGTCTGCGCGATCTGCACACCGAGGATCTCGCCAAAGGCTTTGACAAAAGGCTGCTGCCAATCCGGATCAAAACGGGTGGCCAGCTGCTGCAGGCGGCGCGCCAGCTCGGCATCGCCGGAGACCTTGACCCGCCCAGCGGGCGCGCTGTTGCCGCGCCGTGCATTGGCCAGGAATGGAAGCTGCGCCAGCACCCCGCCCAGCGTGCTGCGCACGGCCAGGTCCGGTTCCAGCGCCGGATCGACCGGGCCCACGGTCAGGCGTTCGCCGGCGACCCCGATCTGCATCGCCAGCGACGGCGACTCCAGGGTCAGGGCAATGCGTTGGCCGTCGAGCGAGGCCAGTGCGGCGCGGGTATCCGGGTCCAGCGCCAGCGCGCGGTTCAAGGCCACTTCCAGCGCACGGCCGGCCAGCGGCTTGATCATTTTGAAGGGGGATGCAGGCATGCCGGGCATTCTACCGGAGGGCCGGGATCGGGAGCCTGCCATGCACGATGTTGCGACGCCCCGCGACGTAGCCCGGGTAAGCGCAGCGCCCCCGGGGCCGGTGGCGGGCGGGGGGGGAGGCGGGGGGGGCGTGCGGCCGGGTGGGCGGGGCGTTCCCGGGGGACGGGCGCGGGGGCATCGTCCGCACAGGGTTTGTTCATGTCTGCGCCCCGCGATAAACAAATCCCGAATCCCCAATCCCCATTTCCGGCGTTTGCGTTCATGCTATGCAGACACCACCAAACACAGCGTCAGGAGCACACAGGCAATGGGCAAGACCCGGGTTGGCATCATTTTCGGCGGTCGCTCGGCCGAGCACGAGGTCTCGCTGCAGTCGGCGAAGAACATCTTCGATGCGCTGGACAAGGAACGTTTCGACGTCAGCCTGATCGGCGTGGACAAGCAGGGCCTGTGGCACCTGTGCGATGCGGCCGGTTTCCTGCTCAATGCCGATGATCCCAAGCGCATCGCGCTGGACACCTCCGGCCCGGTGCTGTCGGTACTGCCCGGCGCCGAGCGCGGCCAGCTGCTGGCCGCCGATGGTCGCGACGTGCCGCAATTGGATGTGGTGTTCCCGATCGTGCACGGCACCCTCGGCGAAGACGGCACCCTGCAGGGCCTGCTGCGCACCTTGAACCTGCCCTTCGCTGGCCCCGGCGTGCTTGGCGCAGCCGCGGCGATGGACAAGGACATGGCCAAGCGCCTGCTACGCGATGCCGGCCTGGCGGTGGCGCCGTTTGCCTGTTTCAACCATGTCACTGCTGCACACGCCGACTACGACGCGCTGGTCGCGCAGCTCGGCCTGCCGCTGTTCGTCAAGCCGGCCAACCAGGGTTCCTCGGTTGGCGTGAGCAAGGTGCGCACCGCCGACGAGTTCGCCACCGCGATGGCATTGGCCCTGTCGTTCGACCACAAGGTGCTGGTGGAGTCGGCGATTGTCGGCCGTGAGATCGAATGCGCGGTGCTGGGCAATGACGTGCCCGAGGCCAGCGTCTGCGGCGAAGTGGTGGTGCATGACGACTTCTACGCCTATGACACCAAGTACATCAGCGCCAGCGGTGCGGAAACGGTGATCCCGGCCGATATCGCTGCCGATGCACAGCAGCGCATCCGCGAGATCGCCGTGCGCGCCTACCAGGCGCTGGACTGCATCGGCATGGCGCGCGTGGATGTGTTCCTCACCGAGGCCGGCGACGTCGTCATCAACGAACTGAACACCCTGCCCGGCTTCACCAAGATCAGCATGTATCCCAAGCTGTGGGGCGCAAGCGGTCTGGGCTATACCGCGCTGATCACCCGCCTGATCGAGCTGGCGCTGGAGCGCAACGCGGCAGACAAGGGCCTGCGCAGCTCGATCAGCACGTCGGCCTGATCGAAACTGCTGAAACGACGCGGCCCGCACCCTCACCGAGGATGCGGGCCGTTCTGTTTCTGGCGTCAGGAATGATCAGCCTTTCTTGCGGAACATCGACACCACCGCAAGGATCAGGAAGACGACGAACAGGATCCACGCGATATTGCTGGCCGCACCGGCAATGCCACTGAAGCCGAGTACGGCGGCAATGATGGCGATGACGAAGAAAACGACGGCGTAATGCAGCATGGGCTGGGTCCTCGGTTGGAATCAGGGCTCCATCCTCGGCAATTGCCGGTCGCGATACGGTGACAGGAACGTTAGCGCCGGATGATGACGACACGGTCCATTCAGGATGCGGCCGCCAAACGCCGCAAGCCTTCCTCGATGGACACCCTGGGCACATAGCCGAAATCGCGGCGTGCCGGCTCCATCGAGTACCAATGCGGCGTGCACAGCTGCTCGGCGAGGAAGCGTGTCATCGGCGGTTCGCCGGACAAGCGCAGCAGCGGCCACAGCTTTTCGCAGACCGAGCCGATGCGGTACGCGGTCTTGAACGAGATCGACTTCTCCACGCCCGGCGCACCCACCGCTGCAAGCAGGCGGTTGAGCAGTTCGCGCATCGGCAGCGGCTCGCCATTGGAAATGAAGTAGGCCTTGCCAGCGCAGGCCGCACCAACCACCAGATGATCGAAGGCATCGAAGTGCGCCTGCGCGGCGTTGTCGATGAAGGTGGTATCGACCTTGTTCGTGCCATCGCCGACAAAGCGCAGGCGTCCGGCACGCGCGCGTTCGGCCAAGCGCGGCACCAACTGATTGTCGCCCGGGCCCCAGATCAGCCGCGGGCGCAGGGCAATGGTTGCCAGATCGGCACCATTGGCGGCCAGCACCTCCTGTTCGGCGATGGTCTTGGTGGCGGCATACGGCGCCTGGAAGTCCTCACCGTAAGGCACTTCATCCGCACCCAGGCCTTCGACCGGATGGGTGGCGCGATGGGTGACGCTAGGTGTTGAGGTGTAGACCAAGCGGCGGATGTCGTGCGCCTTGCAGGCGGCAAGCACATTGCGGGTGCCGACCACATTGGCCTGGAAGTAGCTGTCGTAGCTGCCCCAGGCTCCAGCCTTTGCAGCGTTGTGGAAGATGGCATCGACGCCGGCGGCGGCGTGATGCACAGCGTTCGCATCGGCCAAGTCGCCACGGATCTGGCCAACCCCGATTTCCTGCAATGCCGGGTAATGCCCGCGATTGAAGCTCAGCACCTGATGGCCGCGTTCGACCAGGCCGCGGCACAAGGCCTGACCGAGAAAACCACCACCACCGGTAACCAGAATCTTCATTCGTTTGATCGCTCTGCTGCTGGGCTTCGGCACCGACCTGCTGCGGCGGAAGCATTGAGATTTGTCCGTCAGTATCGCAGCAGTAGTGCTCGGGTGCTTTGCCGGGATGTTGGCGGAGAGCGTTACCCCTCCCCAACCCTCCCCTCCGCCTTCGGCGCAAGGGAGGGAGCCAAAGCACCCCTCCCCAACCCTCCGCTTGCCTGCGGCAAAGGGAGGGGGCAAATCTTTAGACCTCCCTTTCGCGCAGCGAAGGGGAGGGT
>NZ_JBXFWF010000037.1:0-44239 GCF_056854515.1 Stenotrophomonas sp. STEN063 | reverse complement strand
ATGCTCGGCAGAGGCTGTACCGGTAATGCCCTTGCCGAGCATGGCTCGGCACAACAGGGGCCACCCCGGCCGAGCATGGCTGGGCCCTGCCGGCCATGTGATTTTGCCGGTCATGTTCGGACCGGTATGCTGGCGCGCATGCAGCTATCTCGAATCACCCCGCTCCTTCTGTTCCTGGCGTCGCTGGCAGCAGCACCCCTTGCCCATGCCCGCGGCACCATCGAAAAAGTCCAGATCAAGGGTCTGGACAAGGGTGATGACGCCGAGATGATTGAAAACATCGAGGTGTCGCTGTCGCTCTACGACGCGATCGGCAAGGTGCAGGGCGAATCCCGGCTGGAATACCTGCTGTCGCAGGCCGAGCGGCAGACCCGCACCGCGCTGGAGCCGTTCGGCTTCTACAACCCGAAGATCACAGTGGAAGCGCCGCGTACCGGCGAGACCCTGCAGGTACTGATCCAGGTCGACAAGGGCGAGCAGGTCAAGGTCCGTACCCAGGAACTGGCCATCACCGGCCCGGCCTCGCGCGACCAGTACCTGCAGGACGACATCGAGGCCTTCCACCCCAAGACCGGCGAAGCCTTCGACTCGGTGAACTACGAGGCCAGCAAGATCACCATCACCCGGCGCCTGGCCGAGCGTGGTTACTTCGATGCCGACTTCACCCAGCGCAAGGTGGAGGTGACACGCGCCGAGAATGCCGCCGACATCTTCCTCACCTGGGACAGCGGCCGCCGCTACAACATGGGGCCGATCACCTTCGAGCAGGACTATTTCCGTCCGGGGCTGTTCGAGCCACTGGTGTACTGGGAACAGGGAAGTTATTGGCATGAAGGCAAGCTTGATCGCCTGCGCGAGTCGCTGACCAAGCTCGATTATTTCAGCGTCATCGACATCCAGCCGCATCCGGAACAGGCCGATGACAACGGCGAGGTCCCGGTCAACGTAAAGCTGACCCGCGCCAAGCGCACCATCTATACCGCTGGTCTGAGCTATGGCAGCGAGAGCGGGCCCGGTGTGCGCGGTGGCGTCGAGCGTCGCTACGTCAACCGCCGTGGGCACAAGCTCAGCACCCAGCTGGACTACGCACAGAAGCGCAAGAGCTTCATCACCAGCTACCGCGTGCCGGGCTTCCGCTGGCTGGATGGGTGGTACAGCTATGCGATCAGTGCCTATGACGAGCAGACCGATTACATCGACCTGCGCAACGTCAAGCTGATCGCCAGCCGCAGCGGCGAGATCAACGAGCACTGGACCGCCATCGTCTCGATGAATGCCTTGCGCGAGCGGTGGCGCTACAGCTCCGGCGACCAGTTCAATGCCGCGGTCTACAACTATTCGACGCTGGTCTACCCGCAGCTCACCGCCGACTACGTCGATGTCGACGACAAGAGCTTCCCGCGCCGAGGCCTGAGCGGCAATGCCACCCTGCGTGGCGGCATCGAGGGGGCCGGTTCGGATACCAGTTTCATCCAGGCCGATGCCACCGTGCGCTGGTATATCCCGGTTGGCGAGGCTGATCGCTTGATCCTGCGCGGACAGGCCGGCACCACCTGGACCAGCGATCTGGTCGCGATGCCGCCCAGCCTGCGTTACTTCGCCGGCGGTGACCGCTCCATCCGCGGCTATGCCTTCCGCGAAGTCGGCCCGCGTACGCCGGCACCGGACAAGTTCGCGCTGGGCGCGAAGAATCTTGCCGTGGGTTCGGTCGAATACGAGCACTACTTCGGCGGCGGTCCCTGGGGCGGCGCGGTGTTTGTCGATACCGGCAGCGCCTTCGACAACACCATCGACCTGCATACCGGCGTCGGCTTCGGCGTGCGCTGGAAGTCGCCTGTGGGCCCGGTGCGCATTGATATCGCGCATGGCCTGAACAACCCGGATTCGCAGTTCCAGCTGTATCTGAACATCGGAGCTGACCTGTGAGTACACGCCCCGATGAAGTGACCCCGGAAGAGCGCGAAGCGCGCATCGCCGAGCTGCGTGCCAAGCGCAAGGCGCGGCTGCGCACGCTGGCGGTGCGCAGCGGCATCACCATCACCGTGCTGGTGCTGTTGGGCCTGTTCGCGCTGTACTGGTTGCTGCAGACCGTAGCCGGCCGCGAGGTGCTGCTGGCGCAGGTGGTCGCGCGCCTGCCCGCTGGCTCATCGCTGACCTGGAGCAAGGCCGAAGGCCCGCTGGCTGGGCCGCTGATCCTGCACGACCTGGATTTCCGCTACAACGAGCTGCACTTCACTGCCGGCCAGGCCTATCTGGATCCGGATATCCGCCCGCTGCTGGGCCGCAAGTTGCGCCTGGACGCGCTGCGCATCAGTGATGCCACGCTGGAGCTGGGGCCGTCGGAAGACACGCCGTTCGAACTGCCCAACTGGCCGGATGTATTGCCGGCCATCGAGTTGCCGTTGGCCCTGCAGGCCGACACCATCGTCATCGATGGCCTGCGCATCACCCAGCTGCAGCAGCCGATCATCGACATCAGCAAGGTCCGTGGCGGACTTGAAGCCGCCGATGGCGAGTTCACCGCCACCCAGATCAAGGTCAACAGCAACCTCGGCGATTTCCGTATCGACGGCCATTACCTGCCGCGCAAGGACTACGCCACCGACCTGACCGTGCGCGCGCTGATGCCGCCACGTCCGGGCCAGCCCGCCGCGCGGCTGGGCTTGGTCGCACGTGGCAACCTGGCCCATATGGAAGTTGCGGTGGCCGGCTACGCGCCCAAGCCGCTGCATGTCAGTTTCATTCTCGATGGCCGCAGCGATCCGGTGTGGAACGTGGCAGCGCGCAGCGAGCAGCTGGATATCGGCCAGCTGGTGCCAGCGCAGTTCCTGGCCGAAGCGCCGGCACCGTTGGCGCTGGATTTCACCGCGCGTGGCCGCGGTGGCCAGGCGCGGTTGCAGGGACGGGTGCGCCAGGGCGAGAACGAACTGGTGCTGGCGCCGTCCAATGTCGCCATCGACAAGCAGGTGCTGACGGTTGCGCCGCTGGTTGCCGAAGCCTTCGGCGGCAGCGTGCGGCTGCAGGGCACCGCCGATTTCAGCGATGCGCAGAACCCGGGCTTCCGCTTCGCGGTTGTGGCCAACCAGCTGACCTACACCCCCGAGCCGGACCCGAGTTCGCCGGATAGCACACCTGTGCCCTTGCATCTGAAAGAGGCGCGGCTGGGTGTGGCCGGCAACCTGAAGAACTGGGCCGCCGTTGGCAAGGCTGAAGTGGCGCGCGAAGCGCAGGACGCCAATCTTGATTTCGATGTGCGTGGCAACGACCAGCAGGCGCATATCGAACGGCTGCAGGCGAGCACGCCTGGTGGTTCGCTGGAACTGAAGGGCTCGGCGGCCTGGGCACCGACGCTGGCCTGGGATGTGGATGCAAGCCTGTCCAAGTTTGATCCCGGTTATTTCGCGCCGGGCTGGGAAGGCAACCTGTCCGGCTCGCTGGCCTCCAAGGGCAAGCAGTTGCCGGCCATGGCCGGCAGCAACGACATGCGTTTCGAGGCCACGCTGGACGTGCCGCAGATCAACGGCATGCTGCGCGGCCGTCGCGTCGATGCGCGCGCCAAGCTCGCATTGCAGGGTACGCAGGGCGAGGGCAATGTGCGGCTGGTGATGGGTGACAGCCAGATCGAGGCCAAGGGCAAGGTCGGTGACCGTCTGGATGTGGATGCGCGCTTGGAGCCGTTGCACCTGTCTGATCTGCTGCCCGGCGGCACCGGCAGCCTGGCCGGTACGCTGCAGCTGCGCGGCACGCCGAGTCAGCCGGACATCAGCGCCGACCTGCGCGGCAATGGCCTGCAATGGGACGATTGGAAGGCCCAGCAGATCAGCATCAACGGCCGTCTGCCATGGCAGGGCAACAACGGCGCGCTGGCGATCCATGGCAGTGCGATCGAGGTCGGCATGCTGCTCGACCAGGTCAACATCAACGCACGTGGCAGCGTGCAGAACCTGCAGCTGGACGCCGATACCCGCAATGAGCTGGGCGCGGTGGCGTTGAGTGGCAGCGTGCGCCAGCAGGGCCAGGCCTGGCGCGGCGAGCTGGCCTCGCTGCGGATCGCACCGGTCAAGGGCGCGCCATGGCAGCTGCGGCAAGCGGCCACGTTCAGTGCGCAGGGCAGCAACTTCACCCTGTCCGATGCCTGCCTGGGCTCGGAGACCGGTGGTGCCCTGTGTATCGCCGCCAACTGGCCGCGCGAAGGCCTGCAGTTGCGCGGCGATGCCTTGCCGCTTGCCCTGGTGCAGCCATGGCTGCCGCCCAATGAAGGCCGCCGCATGTACCTGCGTGGCGAGCTCACCCTGGATGGCAACATCCGTCCGCGTGGCAATGCCTGGGAAGGTGGCTTCAAGGTAGCCTCGGCCGAAGGCGGCATCCGCCTGGGCGACAATGCCCGTGGCGAGCTGGTGCGTTACGACAATTTCTCGCTCAACGTCGACATGCTGCCCAATAGCATCAAGGGCTACCTCGGCGTCGGCTTCAAGGGCGACGGCTTCATCGATGCCAAGGTGCAGACCGGCTGGGAGCCCAATGCGGCACTCACCGGCGAGCTGTACATGAACATCGCGCGGCTGTACTGGCTGGAGTTGTTCTCGCCTGACTTGGTGCGCCCGCAAGGGCTGATCGAAGGCCACGTCAGCCTGCGTGGCACGCGCTCGCAGCCAACCCTGGGTGGCGAGGCCAAGCTCAGCAACTTCACCGGTGAATTCCCGGCGTTGGGACTGACCCTGAGCGAAGGCAAGGGCAGCTTCATCGCCCAGCCCGACGGCTCGGCGCGTATCAGCGCCTCCACCAAGACCGGTGGCGAAGGCACGCTGCAGGTGGATGGCGGCCTGTCCTGGTTCGGCGATGCACAGCCCCTGCAGCTGCATATCCACGGCGACAAGGTGCTGATGGCCAACACCAGCGAACTGCGGGTGGTGGCCAATCCGGATCTGGACTTCACCCTGGCTGGCACCGCGATGGAACTGCGTGGCAGCGTGCATGTACCCGAGGCGGATCTGGATCTTGAACGCCTGGATCGCGGTACCTCGGCGTCGGAAGACATCGTGGTGCTGGATCCCGTCGACCCGGAAGAAGGCCCGTCCTCGCCGCTGGACATGGACCTGACCGTCAGCCTCGGCGACAAGGTCAAGATGAGCGGCTTCGGCCTCAAGGGCGCGCTGACCGGCAGGATGCAGGTGCGTGCACGCCCGGGCCGCGAGATGACCGCCAACGGCGGCCTGGAAGTCAGTGGCCGCTACAAGGCCTACGGCCAGGACCTGACCATCACCGACGGCCAGCTGTTGTGGAACTACGGCGTGGTCTCCGACCCGCGCATCAACATCAAGGCGCAGCGCTCGATTGGTGACATCACCGCCGGCATCCATGTCACCGGCCGTGCCCAGCAGCCCAAGGTCGACGTGTGGTCGGATCCGGCGATGTCGCAATCCGAGTCACTGGCCTATCTGGTGCTGGGGCGTAGCCTGAGCATGGCCAGCAGCGACCAGGCACAGCAGGTCAACGCGGCATCGGCGGCATTGTCGGCCGGCACCGGCCTGCTTGCTGCACAGGTGGGCGCCAAGATCGGCCTCGATGATGCTGGCGTCAGCCAGTCACGCGCGCTGGGCGGTTCGGTGATCGGCGTGGGCAAGTACATCACGCCCAAGCTCTACATCGGCTACGGCGTGTCACTGATCGGCAGCGGTTCGGTACTCACCTTGAAGTACCTGCTGCGGCGCGGCTTCGACATCGAAGTGGAATCGTCCACGGTCGAAAACCGCGGCTCGGTGAACTGGCGCAAGGAGCGCTGAGCAGGAGGCGGAGTGTTGTGGGAGCGGCGTCAGCCGCGAAGCCAGCGCTCCCGCCGAAGTCATTGACGCATTGGCAACGCCGAAGCCGTTGCTCTGCCGCGAAACCATGCCGCACGGGTTTCGCGGCTCACGCCACTCCCGAAGTATTTCGTTCTCGACGCACCCGAACCCACAATTTCCCTCGGAAAGCCGCGGGCCAGTTGGGGGAGCGGCGTCAGCCGCGAAGCCCGCGCTCCCGCAGCCGCCATTGGCGCATTGCCAACACCGAAGCTGCCGCTCTGCCGGGAAATAAATCCGCACCGGCTTCGCGGCTGACACCGCCCCAACAGGCGTTGGCGGTACGGCGTGACTGCTGGCGGTTGCCGCTCCAAGCGGGGGCCGCTACTGTCCACCGCTGTTCTGTAATCCGCTGGAGTTCCAATGACGCGTAAACCGCTTACCGCCGCGCTGGCGCTGGGCATGAGCCTGACCGCCGCTGCCGCCCACGCCAACGAAGGCATGTGGATGCCCACGCAGCTGCCGGAGCTGGCCAGGACGCTCAAGGACGCCGGCTTCAAGGGCGACCCCAAGCAGTTGGCCGATGTCACCGCGCCGCCGTTGAGTGCGGTGGTGCGTGTCGGTGGCGGTACAGGTTCGTTCGTCTCCGACGAGGGTCTGTTGCTGACCAATCACCACGTGGCCTATGGCGTCATCCAGTACAACGCCAGCAAGGAGCACAACTTCATCGATGACGGCTTCATCGCCCAGGGCCGCGATGACGAGCGCGCTGCCAATCCCGACTACCGGGTGCTGGTGACGGTCGGCTTCGACAAGGTCACCGACGAGGTGCTCAAGGACGCGCGTGGCAAGACCGGTCGCGGCTACTACGACGCGGTGGAAAGCGCGCGCAAGCGCATCGTCGCCGACTGCGAGGCCGAAGGCGGCGTGCGTTGCTCGGTGGCCAACATGTACTACGGCAGCGACTTCTACCGCATCCGCCAGCTGGAGCTGACCGACATCCGTCTGGTCTATGCACCGCCGCGTGCGATCGGCAACTACGGCGATGAAATCGACAACTTCATGTGGCCGCGCCACACCGGCGATTTCACCCTGCTGCGTGCCTACGTCGGCAAGGATGGCAAGCCGGCGCCGTACAGCAAGGACAACGTGCCTTACCATCCGCCGGCGCACCTGAAAATGTCGCTGGATGGCCCGAAGGAAGGCGATTACGCGATGCTGGCCGGTTACCCGGGCACCACCTATCGCCTGCGCACCGCCGCCGAGTTCGCCAACCAGATCGATACCGTGCTGCCGCGTCGCGTGGAAGTGTTCCAGCAGCTGATCGACGTGATCGAAGCGCAGGGCAAGGGCAATGCCGATGCACGCACGCGCTACGCTTCGCAGCTGCAGTCGCTGAAGAACAACCGCAAGCGCGCTGCCGGTGAACTGGAAGGCCTGCTGCGCAGCGATGCCAAGACCCAGCGCGCACAGGACGAACAGGCCATGCTGGCCAGCGCCGATGGCAGGTACAAGGCCGATATCGATGCACTGTTTGCGTCGCTGGCCGCGGACAGCGCGGTTGGTGGCAGCGAGTTCCTGATCACCCTGATGTCCAGCCAGACCCAGCTGCTCCGTTCGGCGTTGCTGTTGGAGCGGCTGCGGGTGGAGTCGCTCAAGCCCGATGCCGAGCGTGAAGCCGGCTATCAGCAGCGCGACCAGGCCTTGATCGAAGGTGTGCTCAAGCAGGTACAGCGTCGCTACGACCCGGCCGTTGAGAAGGCCTTGCTCACCGCATTGCTGACCCGCTACCAGCAGCTGCCCGATGCACAGCGCGACTCGCATTACGACAACTTGTTCGGTCGCACCCCGGCCGAGCTGGCCAGGCATCTGGATGAACTGTACGCACAGACAAAGCTCGGCGATGAAGCGCAGCGTCTGTCGCGCTTCGAAGCCGCACGCAAGGGTGGTTTCATCGAAGCCGATCCGCTGGTGTCGGTGGCCTCTGCACTGGTGATGGCACAGCTCAACGCCGAGCGCGACAGCAAGGAACGCGCGGGTGAGCAGTTGCGCCTGCGTCCGTCCTACATGCAGGCCTTGTTCGCCTGGCGTGCAAGCCAGGGCCGGGCGGTGTATCCCGATGCCAACAGCACCCTGCGCATCAGCTATGGCAAGGTCGAGGCACTGCATCCGCGTGATGCGGTCAGCTACTCGCCGGTGACCACGGTTGCGGGCATCGTCGAGAAGAACACCAACACGGTGCCGTTCGACGCGCCCAAGCCGCTGCTGGCGGCAATTGCCAAGGGTGATTTCGGCAGCACCGCTGATCCTGCGTTGAAGACGCAGACGGTGAACTTCCTGACCAACCTGGACACGACCGGTGGCAACTCCGGTTCGCCGGTGCTCAATGCCAAGGGAGAACTGATTGGTCTGAACTTCGATTCCAACTGGGAATCGGTCAGCGCCAGCTGGTGGTTCGACCCGCGCTACAAGCGTGCCGTGCACGTGGACATGCGTTACCTGCGTTGGCTGTTGGCCAAGGTGTACCCGGCACCTGCTCTGCTGCAGGAAATGGGCGTACCTGCCGAATAAGGGTGGCTGAATGGGCGGCGCGATAGTGCCGCCCATTCCATTCATAAAACGGTGTGTACCCCGTTTCGGCGATAACTGACATTACGCTAGGCTAAAATCCCGAGAATAGGTGGGCTGTCTACTGACGCCCGACAGGGAGAGTGTGTGGCATCGGATCTGAACTATGCGCCTGTGGGCGCAGCCAATCCCACGGCCTTGGCGCCACTGCGTATCTGGATTGTCGGCAACCTGGAACTGTTGCAACCGCTGTTGCCGTACGGCGCGCAGATCCAGGCCCTGGACAGCGTCGAGGCGCTGTATCGCGAACTGGTGATCGTGCCCTGCGACATCGTGGTCATCGATACCACCCGGGTCCGCGCCGGCATGGTCGAGACGGTCGAGCACCTGCGCCGTCGTGATGATCTGGGAGTTGTCCTGTTGGTCGATCCGCTCACCCCACATCTGATCGCCGAAGGCCTCTGGGCTGGCGCCGACGCCTGCCTGCCACACCGCCCGGAGCCGGAATTCCTCGCTGCCAAGCTGTATAGCCTGCGCCGGCGCTTGCCCGGCGAGGCGGCGCAGCTGATGGAGGCCGGCGGGGCCGCCAATAGCCCCTGCTGGGCACTGGAATCCGATGGCTGGGACCTGCGCGGGCCCAATGGGCAGGTTTTGGCGCTGACCGAGGCCGAGCGCGCATTTCTCACTTTGATTTTCTCATCTCCGGGCGAGACGGTTGCCCGCGAACGCCTGATTGCCGCCCTCACCGACCAGCCCTGGAGCTTTGATCCGCACCGGATTGAAGTGCTGGTCCACCGTTTGCGTAACCGTGTGCAGTCGGCCACCGGCTGTACCCTTCCAGTTCGCGCAGTTCGGGGCGCTGGCTACCGTTTGACGGTGTAGGTCACACTTTTGCGTTTATCGCGAGTTCATTTAAGTGAATGCCCGTGTTTCACATTTGTGAGCGCTTGCTGAAGTAAATACCTCGTGAAATCAATGTGATAGTGCCGTGAGGCGCAATCACGCAGTTCCGCAGTGTAATCAAGTGAGAGTTTCCGTCAGAGAACGGAACTGAATAGCCGCGTATGCGCCGTAAGAATCGCCGCCATTCCAAGCACCTGTAGGTGCTGATTCGGCGGTCCGTTTTGGGGCGGACCGCTTTTCACAAAAACGAGCATTTCCAGGCCGCCAGCTGGACGGGCGGGCTGTGCGTGCGCCGTTTGCAAGAGGTTTGCCGGTGAACAACCAAATTGAGCAAGACATGGCCGTCGATGGTTCCGTTGCACCCACCACCAAGGCGGGTGCGGGCAGCTGGCGTACACGCCTGGCCCGCATTGCGGCCTGCTTGGCATTGACCTGCTTGTTGCCGGCGACAGCGCTGGCGACGGTGATTCCGCAGAACGTGAACCTGCCGACCAATATGGGGCAGTCGATCGACACCCCATTGACCATCAGTTGGATGCGTACCGCCACCGATGCAGCGGTCACCAACATCACCGTGGTGCTTCCTCCATCGGTGAGCTTCGTGCCGCCGGCAGTACCAGGCCCCAACGACTGCACCTACGTCGCAGCCACGCGCACGGTGACCTGCGCGGTTGCGCCGGGCAACACGACCAGTGCTCCCTCTGGCTCGGTCGGCTTCACCATCCGTGGCAACGAGCTGGGCAGCTTCAACCTCACCGCGCGTTCCAGCAACAGCCCAACGCCGGCCACCGGTACCACCACCGTCCGTGAGACCGGCAACTTGCAGGTCGCCAAGACCTTGGTTTCGCCGGACAACGGCCAGGGCGCAACCGGCGGCACCGCCGTGTTCGAGCTGGATCCGCGCATCGCCGCAGGTGGCAGCGACCTGCCGGCTGGCGCTTCGATCGTGGTGACTGATCAGCTGCCCAGCGACGTGGCCAACGTGGTGACGGCGATCACGCCGACGCCTGCTGGCGGCAACCCGGTCTGCGACACGGTTGCCACCGCCAACAGCACCCGCAGTTTCAAATGCACCTACAGCGGGCCGATGACGGCAGCGCAGTTCAATGCCGCCAAGATCCGTGTGCAGATGCGCACCAATGGCTTGGGTACGCATACCAACAACGCCACCATCGCTACCCAGAATGAAAATTACTTCGATGCCGACCCGAACGACAATTCGGGCAGTGCCAGTTACAACATCGTGCTGGGTACCGATATCGAAGCCAAGGTCAGCTTTCCGA
The DNA here is from genome assembly GCF_056854515.1 of Stenotrophomonas sp. STEN063. Lineage (NCBI taxonomy): Bacteria > Pseudomonadati > Pseudomonadota > Gammaproteobacteria > Lysobacterales > Lysobacteraceae > Stenotrophomonas > Stenotrophomonas sp. STEN063. The sequence continues at coordinate 33,705 of NZ_JBXFWF010000037.1, read as the reverse complement.
GCTCACCGATTGAAGTAAATACCGCGCAGAACCTGGTACTGACGTACCAGAACAATGGCCCGCAGACCAGCACCATCGGCGGCAAGGTCAGCACCATCGTCCCCGACGGTTTCATCATCGGCAACTTGCCCGCTGGTTGTGCGGCGGAGCCGGCTGAACAGCTGGTCGTGAATGGAGTGACGTATCCGGGCACCCTGGTGACCTGCGATGCGGGCGTGGTTGCGTCCGGCAACAAGGCGGACTTCACCATTCCGCTGACCACACCCGCGACCGGCAGCGATGGCCGCTTCCCGGTCGTGGTTACCCCGCCGGCTGCTTTGAAGGACTGGAACGAAGGCAACAACAGCGTTCTTGCGCCGTACCAGATCAACGAGCCTTACACCGATATCCGCTTGGGCAAAACGAAGAGCCCTGGTTCTGGCCCGATCAGCCCGGGTGCCCCGATCACCACTACGTTGACCATCAGCAACGGCACGGACAGCACCAGCGACGCGCAGTACACGCCAAGCAACCCGCTGTGGGCGGTTGACTACATGCGGCCCGAAGAGATGGACGCAAGCCATGGCCTCAATGGCTTGGCCAATGTCAGTCCCGGATGGGAATGCACGGTAGCGCGCGGCGTCACGCCGCCGGCAGGCGTCAGTGCCGCGCTCACCACGCAGGTGAGCTGCAAAACCACTGGCACCGGAACCCTGGTGCGTGGCACCAGTACGGTGTTGAAGTTCGAAACCAAGGCCACCGCCGTGGTCGGCCAGCTGATCCTGTCCAATCGTGCCTGTGCTGGTAGCACCGCCTTGACCCAGCTGGGCATCAATCCGGCCAATGCCGCGCTGCCTGCGGACCGCAACACAACCAACGACTGTGCCAATGCTGGTGCAGGCCTCAACCTCACCGATGTGATCAACGATACCGCCTGGGTCAACATCGAGAAGTTCTCCTCGGTGGACAACGTCAATTGGGTGGATGACGTTGCCAGCGCACCGACCCTGCAAGCCAATGCCGAGACGGTGTACTGGAAGATCGTGGTGTCGACGCCGACAACGGCGGTCAAGTCCAACCAGAAAACCATCCCGACGTTGAACCTGACCGACAATGTGCCGGGGGTGCTCAATACAAGCGTCTTCAAAGGCCAGGTTTCGGTCCTTTCAAACACCGTAGTCACCGGTCTCGCCGGGACCAACTGCCCTGCGCTTGCAGTGGGCAGCAGCGGCCAGACCTGTGTGTTCACCAATGTCGCGCCGGGCACCCAGATTGAAGTAGTGCTGGCGGTGAAGCGTGAACTTACCTCCACGGCAGGCGTTGCCGTGTTGACCAATACCGCCAGCTTGACCTCGCCCAATGCGGTGCTGACGTCGTTGCGTGCCGACAACAACCTCTCCGACTCGGCTGCGGTGAAAGTGCTGCCGCGTACCGATTACCGGATGACCAGCAAGACGGTCACCCCGAGTGGCTCGGTGCTGATCGGCGAACCGATCAGCTTCACCTTGACCGCACGCAATCACGGCCCGGACGTGGCACCGCTGAATGACTTCGTCATCACTGACACGCTGCCAACCGGCACTGCGACGTCGACCGATATCGCCTACGAAATCATCAGCGTGACCGTGCCTTCGGGCAGCAAGCTCAACTGTGCCGCCAGCAATTACACGACGGGTGTGATCTCCTGCATCAACAGTGTCGGCACCATCGCCTCGCAGACCACCGAGACGGTCACCATCAATGCCCGCGTCAAGAAGCCGGCCAACCTGTCGGTTGCCGCTGGTGGCGTGGTCTATGCGCAGGTCACCAATGAAGCAGTGGTCAGCTCCAACGGCAACATCTGCCAGTGGTTGCCAGGGTCGTCGACCAGCTGCAATGACACTGCGTCGGAGAGCAACAACAGCGGGAAGGTGACGTTCGAGGTCAAGGTTCCGACCATCGATCTGCAGCAGAAGAAGACCCAGATCTATCCGGCTGGCCGTTCCAACTTCGTGACCGGCGACAAGCTGCGTTACCGCATGAGCACCTTCAACCTGGGACCGTCGCAGGCGGAGAATGTCGAGATCCGCGATCAGTTCACGGTTCCGGCGGGCTTCACTGCCAGTTTTGAAGCGGTGGAGCACATCAACTCCGGTGCCCCGGTAAGTGGCTACGCCTACAAGGCCAACGCTGACGTCAGCTGCGCGCAGCAGGGCGCCGAGCTGGTCTGCAAGTTGAACCCGAACCCGGCGCTGAACACGCTGGACAAGATGCAGATGGTCGCCTTCGACGTGGTGTTCAATGTCGTCGGTGACTCCAGCAAGCCGGTGTTGTTCACCAATCTTGCCTATGTATGCGGCGATGAAACCGCCAACTATGAGAGTCAGGGCAAGTGCAGTGCAGATGCAGGTGATGCAGGCAACAACCTTGAACAGGTCAACGATGTCGTGTTCCCGGCGGCCGACCTGGAGGTTGTGAGCAAGACCACCGTAACAGCCGGGCCGGTGAACGTCGGCCAGCCGATCCAGTACTCGATCGTCGTTCGCAACGCCGCGGGCAGTCGCGTCGAGAAAATGCGCGTCACCGACACGCTGCCGCAGGGCTTTGAGTGGGTGCGCGACGCCAGCCATCCGCTGACCTTCGTAGTGGATGCAGGTAGCGCCGCCACGCTTTCGCAGCCGGTGGCGGTTGCAACCAGCAAGCCCGCCGTTGGCACCGACAACGTCTGCTATCTGTCCGCCGGCCCGACCGCGATCACCGCGCTCGGCCAGCAGCAGAAGATCACCTGCGACCTGGGCGGAAGCTTCCCGGTGGGTGCGGCCAATACCTTGACGCTGACCTTGTGGGCGCGCACCGTGCCGGGCGTGTTCACCGGTGACTATGCGCCGGTCAACCACACCAACAAAGCCAACATCGAACCGGGTCGTGACGAGAATGACGAGCCGACCTCGATCGATCTGGTCCCGGGCAACAACGAAAAGAGCTCCACCACGCAGGTGACCAATGCCCGCATTGGCGGCCGCGTGTTCCAGGACGCCAACGATAACGGCGACGTGGATGCGGGCGACAACGGCATCGGCGGTGTCAGGCTCACCCTGAGTGGTACCGATCTGTACGGCAACGTGGTGAACCGCGAGTTCACCACCGCCAACAGCGGTGACTACGTGTTCGACAATCTGGCGCCGTCCGATGCCACTGGCTACACGATCACCCAGACCCAGCCTGCGGGATATCCGACCAATGGCGTTCCACAGCCGAACACGTCGCGTGCGGTGCGTAACGGCGCCAGCACCGGTGTGAGCGGCACCTACATCGTTGCCAACACCGCGAGCTCCAGCGTGATCAGTGGCGTGGTGCTTGGCACGGGTGCCAATGGCGTGCAGTTCGATTTCCCGGAACCTGCGGAGCGCAAGCTGTCCGGCTACGTCTATGTTGACCAGGACAACAGCAAGACCCGCACCCCATCCGATGTTGCTATCTCGAGTGCGAAGGTTGAGCTGTTTGAAGTAGAGACCAACCGCACCCTGACCGCTACCACCAATGCGCAGGGCTTCTACGAGTTCGTTGGCCTGAGCGCTGGCAAGACCTACCGCCTGCGCGAACCGCTGCCGACCACGCCGGTTGGCTTGGTCAACCTGCACGACGCGGTCAACCTTGGACGCATCAACAACGTGCCGTGCCCGCCGGGCACCTGCACCATCACCGCCAATGCGGGTGGTGTGACGGACCAGGACGAGATCGCCGGCATCAAGCTGGTGGCCGGCAACGGTACCGAGTTCAATTTCGGCGAGAACCTGAAAACCACCATCGCTGGCGTGGTCTATCTGGACCGTAATGATGATGGTGCAAAGGCCGCTACCGAACCGGGCATCGCGAACGTTGTCGTCACCCTTGAAGTCAAGGATGACCTCGGCAACTGGGTGTCGGTTACGACGCTCACCACCGACAGCCAGGGTGCCTACAGCTATGCCGATGCACTGATCGGCAAGGAATACCGTCTGACCGAGACCCAGCCGATCGGCGTTGCCAATGGCAAGGAAAATGGCCCGGCGGGTACCACCAGCAACAGCGTCATCGAAACCGGTGTGATTCCGGCAACCGGCTCGCCCAACAACAACTTCGGTGAAGTTGCGGCGGGGGTCTCCGGTGTTGTTTATCTGGACAGCAACAACAACGGTGTGCAGGATGCCGGCGAGCCGGGCTTGCCGGGCGTGCAGGTGACATTGTCGGCTGCAACGGCTACCACCAATGCACTGGGCCAGCCGCTGGTGACGGTGGCTACCACCGACGCCGACGGCCGTTACCACTTCGCGGACCTGCTGGCCGATACCTATGCAGTCACCGAGCAGCTGGCGCAGCCGACGTATAACGGCGTGACCACGCACAACGGCAAGACCACGGCTGGCAACATCGATTCTGTCGCCGTAGGTACTGTTACCGAAGCACCGTCGAAGATTTCCAGCATCGTGCTGCCGGCAGGCAAGAACTCGCTGCTCAACAACTTCGGCGAGATCCTGGTCGCAGCCATCACTGGCACGGTGTACGTGGATCGCAACGACAACGGCAGCTTTGATGCCGCCGATGCGGGCAGCGACAACTCCGCTGCCAACGGTGGCATCGTTGGCGTCGAGATCGTGCTGTATGCAGCCGATGGCGTCACCGAGATCGACCGCACCGTGACCGATGCGCAGGGTAACTATGCGTTTGCCGACCTGCCCAGCGGCGTGAACTATGTGGTCAAGGAAACCCAGCCCAACGGCTATGCCGCGGGCAAGGAACATCCGACCAATGAGATCACCATCACCGCGTTGTCGCCGAGCGGTTCCAGTGGCAACAACTACGGTGAAAAGCTTGGCGCCCTGGCTGGCTACGTGTACGAGGATTTCTCGGGCACTGCGGCCAACAACAACAACGGCAACAAGGATGCTGGCGAAAAAGCCATCGCCGGGGTCACCCTGACCCTGACCGGCACCGACAGCACCGGCAAGGTGATCACCCCGCGCACCGTCGTCACCAATGCCGCTGGCGAGTACAGCTTCGGCGACCTGTTGCAGGGCAGCTACACCATCACTGAGACCCAGCCGGCCGCCTACATCGACGGCAAGCACACCGTGGGCAATGCGACCACGGCGGGCAGCAATGCAGTAGCCAACGTCATCAGCGGCATCGGCCTGGATGCCGGCCAGAGCGCCAGCGGCTACCTGTTCGGCGAGCTGGCCAATGCACCGATCAGCGGCACGATCTACATCGACCGCAACAACGATGGCACGCAGGATCCCGGTGAGCCGGGCATCCCCAACATCAGCCTCACCGTGGAAGTTGAAGACGGCCCGGGCAACTGGGTGAAGGTGCCGGGTCCGGCCATCGTCACCGACAGCAACGGTCACTACACGTACCCGGAAGCCGTCACCGGCAAGAACTACCGCGTCACCGAGACGCAGCCGGTTGATCTTGGCGATGGCAAGGAAAACGGTACCGTCAACACCGGTACGCCGAACGTCATCACCATAACCAACCTGCCGTCGACAGGCTCCAGTGGCAACAACTTCGGCGAGATCGCCGCAGTGCTGTCGGGTGTGGTCTATCTGGACAGCAACAACAACGGCATCCAGGACGCCGGTGAGCCGGGCCTGGCCAACGTTGAAGTGAGCCTGCCGGCCAGCGTGCAGAACGTGCTGGGCCAGGGCGCACTGACTGCGACCACCGACGCCAACGGCAACTACGTGTTCCAGGACCTGCTGGCCGGCACCTATACGGTGACCCAGCAGGCGGCGCAGCCGAGTTACAACGGTGCGCCGACCATCAACGGCATCACCACCGCCGGCACCACCGGCGGTACGGCGACGCCGGTGGCAACCGTACCCAGCGCAATCAGTGGCATCGCCCTGAGCGCGGGCGGTAGCTCCGAGAAGAACAACTTCGGCGAAGTGCTGCAGGTGTCGATCTCTGGTGCAGTGTTCCTCGACGTCAACAACGATGGTGCGATGCTTGGCGCCGGTGAGACCGGTCTGGAAGGCGTGGTCATCGAGTTGAACGGCGTCGACGATGCCGGCGCTACCGTCAGCCTGAGCACCACTACCGACAAGGATGGCAAGTTCAGCTTTGAAGGCCTGCGTCCGGGCAAGTACACCCTGACCGAGCCGACCCAGCCGACGGGTACCGCCAACGGCATCACCACCGCCGGCAGTGCCGGTGGCACGGCGACGCCGGTCACCACGGTGCCGAGCAAGATCGCCGACATCGACCTGTCGGTGCCGGGCACCGCCTCGGTGGACAACCTGTTCGGTGAAATCCCGCGCAGCAGCGCCATCAGCGGCAAGGTGTGGGAAGACACCAACAATGATGGCGTGGTGGACCCGGGCGAGAAGGGCATCGGCGGCGTGACCGTGGAGCTGGAAGGCACCGCGATCGATGGCACCCCGATCAAGCTCACCGTGACCACCGATGCCGACGGCAACTACAGCTTCGACGAGCTGCCGCCGGGCACCTACACCGTGACCGAGCCGAACCAGCCGCCGGGCACCCTGGACGGCAAGACCGTGCCGGGCAGCACCGGTGGTACGGCGACCGCGCCGGGCACCACGCCGTCGAAGATCTCGACGATCGTGGTCGGCGTCAACGAAACCTCGAAGGACAACAACTTCGGTGAAGTGCCGGTGGGCAGCATTGCCGGCTTCGTCTACAACGACAGCAACGATGACGGCATCAAGCAGAACGACGAAGGTGGCTACGCCATGATCGACGTGGTGCTGACCGGCACCGACGACCTGGGCAACCCGGTCAACGTGCAGGGCGTCACCGATGCGCAGGGCCACTATGTGTTCCAGAACCTGCGCCCGGGCACCTACATCGTGACCGAGCCGACCCAGCCTGCCGAAACCCTCAATGGCCTGACCACCGCCGGCAGCATCGACGGTGTGAAGTCCGGCGCCAAGGTCACCGGCAAGGACACCGTGCCTTCGCAGATCGACGGCATCGTGTTGAAGCCGGGCAACAACTCGGTGGACAACAACTTCGGCGAGATCGGCGATTCGCCGGACATGCTGGTGAGCAAGTCGTCCAACACGGTGAAGTTCACCGTCAACAACGTGGGCAGCTACACCATCCGCGTGCGCAACGGCGGGCAGAAGCCTTCCTTCGGCGAGTACATCGTCAAGGATCGCCTGCCGGTGGGCCTGACCCTGGCTGAAGTGCCGGCCGGCAACAACTGGACCTGCTCCGGTGCGGTGGGCGATGCCCGCTTTGAATGCCGCAGCTCGGAAGTCGTCAACGTCGGCACCACCTCGTTGTCTGACATCACCGTCAAGGTGAACGTCGGCATCGAGGCTGCCAACGCCGGTACCGTCAACAATGCCGTGCTGATCGAAGGCGGCGGCGAGAACGAGTTCCGTACCCCGACCGTGGCCGAGCGCAACACCTTTGAAGGCAACGTCGGCGACCTGCCGGTGTGCGATACCGCCATCACCCAGAACGTCTGCCGCGTGCCCAACCAGGTGCAGCTGTCGTCCTCGGTTGGCGGCACCGTGTGGTTCGATGTCGGCAGCGAGGACACCTTCCTGGACGGCGGCGACGAACGCCTGCAGTCGTGGATCGTGGAATTGCTGGACTCGGTCACTGGCGCCGTGTCGCAGTCCACCGTTACCGCAGTGGACGGCAGCTATCGCTTTGCCGACGTGATTCCGGGCGTGAAGTGGAACATCCAGTTCCGCGATCCAAGCTCGGGCGTGTTGTGGGCATGGCCGGTGAACCAGGAGACCGTCGGCGGCATGGGCGTGGCCTGTGACAGTCCGCGCGCCATCAACAACAACGGCGTCAGCGCCTGCCGTGTCAGTGAGAACGGCACCAGCCAGCTGCAGGTCGTGCTCGAAGCCGGCCAGCATCTGCCGCAGCAGAGCCTGCCGGTGGATCCGTCGGGTGTCGTCTACGATGCCGTCACCCGCGATCCGGTGCCGGGTTCCATCGTCACCATCGCACCGGTTGGCGTGTGCACCGGCTATGACCCGAAGACCGCCATCCTCAATGCCGGCGCCGGTGGTTACCGCGTGGAAGGCAATGCGGTGTCGATGACGGTTGGCAACAACGGCTACTACCAGTTCATGTTTGGTCCGGCTGCGCCGGCACGTTGTGAGTTCCAGCTGACGGTCACGCCGCCGGGTGGTTACCAGTTCGTGTCGTCGCTGATCCCGGCGGAGACGGGTTCGCTGTCGCCGCTAGGTGCGGCCGGCAGCAGCCATCTTGTACAGCCGCAGACGGGTGCACCGACCGGTGCAGTGGGCACGCCGACCCAGTACTGGCTGACCCTGTTCGCAGGTTCGGCTACCGCTGGCATCGTGCACAACCACATCCCGCTGGATACCGCGCAGGCCACCGGCCTGGTGATCACCAAGACCGGTGATCGCCAGACTGCTGAAATCGGTGACACCGTGCAGTACACCATCACCGTGCGGCAGACCGCCGGCAGTGCGATGGCCACGTTGAACGTGGTCGACACGCTGCCGCGTGGTTTCACCTACATCGATGGCACCGGCCGTGTGGGTGGTCGCGCCGTCGACGATCCGATCGGCAAGCCGGGCCCGCGTCTGGGCTTCAACCTTGGCCCGATCAACGTCGGCCAGCAGTTGGTGCTCACCTACCGCGTGCGTGTCGGTGTCGGTGCGCAGCAGGGCGATGGCATCAACCGTGCACAGGCACATGGCTGCTCGATCACCGGTGGCTGTATCGATCCGGTCACGCTGACGCCGGTGCCGGGCTCGGTGCCGTCCAACCGTGCCGAGTACCGCGTGCGCGTCACCGGTGGCGTGTTCACCGAGGAAGCCTGTGTGCTGGGCAAGATCTTCGTGGACTGCAACAACAACCACGTGCAGGACGAGGAAGAGCTGGGTATCCCGGGCGTACGCATGTACTTCTCCAACGGTACCTGGATGATTTCCGATTCCGAGGGCAAGTACAGCTACTGCGGCCTGCCGCCGCAGAGCCACACCTTGAAGGTGGACCCGTCCACCTTGCCGGTGGGTGCACGCCTGACCACGAGCAGCAACCGCAACCTCGGTGATGCCGACAGCCTGTTCCTGGACCTGAAGAACGGCGAGCTGCACCGTGCCGACTTCGTCGAGGGCAGCTGCTCCAACCCGCTGCTGGAGCAGGTGAAGGCGCGTCGTACCCAGGGTGAGGTGCGTGCACCGGAAACCGAAACCGGGCAGTCGCAGCTGCGCTTTGACAGCAAGCCGGTCCGTGCGCCGCAGCAGGCAACGGACTCGTCCAACCAGGGACCGATCGTGCAACCGCGACCCAACCCGCCGTCTGCGGCGGCCCAGCAGGAGGTGCAGCCATGAGCCGCGCCGCCCTGCGCAAGATGCCGCGCGTGAGCCTGCTGGCCTGCGCGCTGGCCACCGCTTCACTACCGCTGATGGCCCAGAACGTGGGCAGCAGCACCCGTTTCACCCCGGTGATCGGCGACAGCAGCACGTTGTATCCGCGTTCGCTGACCACCACCGATACGCCGCCGGAAGTGGTGGCGACGCGTTCGGGTGAAGTCGACTACAGCCGCAACGCCGGCGTCGATCGGGTGTCGGTGGAAGTGGACCGCGACGGCGTGCCCGCCGACGGCCAGACGCCGGTGCACATCACCGTGCATCTGCTCGGCGCCGACGGCAAGCCGCTGGCCGGCAAGTCCTTCGTCACCATCGAGAACAGTGGCGGTCGCATCCGCCTGCCGGGCTCGCGTACCGATGAATTCGGCCCCGGTGCCAGCGACGCCGACAAGGTGATGCCTGGCGTCCAGCTGGAAGTCGAAAACGGCGTTGCCGAGTTCGACCTGGTCGCCCCGCATGACCCACAGGACGTAGTGCTGCGGATCACGGCCGGTGGCGAAACCGCCGAAGGCACGATCGGCTTCCTGCCGGAAATGCGTGAGCTGCTCGCCACCGGCCTGATCGAAGGCGTGTTGAACTTCCGCAACAAGTCCAACGCCAGCCTGATCTCGCCGGTGCAGCACCACGATGCCTTCGACCGCGACATCCGTCGCTGGGAGAAGCAGTTCAACAACGGCAAGGCCAGCGCCTCGGCGCGCACCGCGTTCTTCGTCAAGGGCCGGATCAAGGGTGAGTATCTGCTCACCGCCGCCTATGACTCGGACAAGGACGTGCGTGGCCGCCTGCTGCGTGACATCCAGCCGGAAGAGTTCTACCCGGTCTACGGTGATTCCTCGCTGCGTGGCTTCGATGCACGCTCGGCCGAGCGCCTGTACGTGCGCGTGGACAACAAGCGCAGCTACCTGCTGTACGGTGATTTCCAGACCGGCGACAACCTGGCAACCAGCACTGGCGTTGGCGGCAGTGGCCCGATCCCGCAGCGCAGCCTGAGCACCTATAACCGCACCGCGACCGGCCTGGGCTGGCACTTTGAAAGTGAGCGCGTGCGTACCAATGTGTTCGCCATCGAGGATTCGCTGCGGCAGATCATCGAGGAGTTCCGCAGCCAGGGCAGCGGCCCGTATGCGCTGCGCAACAACGCGGTGCTGGAAGGCAGCGAGCGCGTCGAGATGATCGTTCGCGACCGCAACCAGCCCTCGCGCATCGTCTCGGTGAAGGCATTGGCACGGCTGGTGGATTACAGCTTCGAGCCGTTCTCCGGGCGCATCCTGCTCAACCAGTTCCTGCCTTCGTTCGACAGCGACCTGAATCCGGTCTCGCTACGCATCACCTATGAACTCGATCAGCAGACCGAGAAGTTCTGGGTGGTCGGTGCAGATGGCCAGTACAAGCTGACCGACAAGCTGGAAGTTGGTGCATCGGCGGTCGAAGACCAGAACCCGTATGCCGAGTTCAAGATGGGCAGCGTCAATGCTGGCTATCGCTTCGGCCAGAACACCATGCTGGTGGCCGAGTTCGCCCGCACCCAGAGCGAGGTCAACACCAACTCGCTCAACCAGGTGACGTCGCAGGGCCTGAAGGATGTCAGCGGCCAGGTCGAAGGTGACGCATGGCGCGTCGAGTTCGCCCACGACGGTGACAAGTTCGATGCACGCCTGTTCGGCGCGCGCACCGATCCGGAGTTCAACAACCAGGCTTCGCCGCTGTACGGCGGCCGTGGCGAGTACAGCGGCCGCATGTCCTATGCCGTGGGCCCGCGCCTGGAGCTGTACGTTGAAGCCCTGCGCAGCGAAGACCGCAACCCGGATGGTGGCAAGCGTGATGCCGGCGGTGCCGGCGTGCGCGTGGCTGCCACCGAACGCCTGACGCTGGACTTCGGCCTGCGCAGCATCCGCGAAACCATCGGCATCACCTCGCCGTGGTCGAGCACCGGCTATGGCCAGTTGTCCGGCTTGACCGGCGGCTTCGCCACCGGTTCGGGCGGCGGCGCACTGGGCTACGGCCAGCAGGCGCTGGATCCGGCCACCGGGCTGATGGTGATCAACAGCGGCAGCAACGGCGAATCCATGACCAGCGACCTGCCGGTAGGCACCAAGCTGGAATCGGACAGCGCCCGCGTCGGTATCGGCTACCGCTTCAACGACAAGTTCAGCGGTGGTGCCGAATACGAACAAAGCGTCAGCGGCGAAGACCGCAACCGCGTTGCCGCCGGCGTGGACTACCAGGTCTTCGAACGCAGTCGCCTGTATGGCCGTTACGAGAAGCAGACCGGCCTGACCAGTGCGTACGGCATCACCACCACCGACCGCGAGGCCGATGCACTGGTGTTCGGTATCGACAGCAGCTACATCCGCGACACCCAGGCGTTCTCCGAGTACCGCCTGCGTGATGCGATCAGTGGCCGTGATGTGCAGGCCGCCTCGGGTATCCGCAACAACTGGGATATCGCCAAGGGCCTGCGCCTGAGCAGCTCGATCGAACGCGTCAACGTGGTCGCCGGCGATACCGGCGACAGCACCGGCCTGGCGCTGGCCCTGGATTACAGTGCCAACCCGCTGTGGCGCGGCGCGATCCGTGCCGAGCACCGCATCTCCGAGGACGTGCCGGGCACCACCGACAGCAACGAGGCCTTCAAGACCACGCTGCTGCAGTTCATGGTCGCACGCAAGCTGAGCCGTGACTGGACGTTGCTGGGCCGCAACTACCTGCTGGCCACCAACTACGAAGAGCGCGGTGACGTGCTGCAGGACCGCTTCCAGATCGGCCTGGCCTACCGCGACACCGACCGCAACCGGGTCAACGCCTTGATGCGCTATGAGTACAAGCTCGAGCGTGACGAAAGCGGTCTGACCCTGCTCAACGGTGACGTGGTGAGTGGCACCAGCCAGGATGTACGCACGCGTGCGCACATTGTCTCCACCCACGCCGACTGGCATCCGTCGCGGCCGTGGTGGCTGACCGGTCGCATTGCCGGCAAGTGGCAGCGCGACCAGTTCGCCTATGGCGATGGCAGCCGCGTCAACAGCAGCTTCAACGCGGTGCTGGTCTCCGGTCGTGTCGTGTACGACATCACCGAGAACTGGGACATCGGCGTGCTCGGCTCCACCTTCCGTGGCCAGTACGGCGCCAACCAGTTTGCCTACGGCATGGAAGTTGGCCGCCTGCTGCGGCAGAACCTGTGGCTGTCGGCCGGTTACAACTGGACCGGCTTCGAAGGCGACAGTGATCTCAATGGCTACGAGTACACGCAGCAGGGCTTCTTCCTGCGGCTGCGCTTCAAGTTCGACGAAGACCTTTTCCGTCGGGACCCGGTCCGCTACCGCGACCCGGCCCGCTGAGGACGACACCATGACCGTTATGCAAACCAAGTACCGTCCGCTGCGCAGCTTGTTGGCTGTTGCCGTCTTCGCTGTCGCCGGTACCGCCGGGGCCCAGCAGACCCAGCTCAACCCGCAGGCCAAGCGCATCAGCGATGAAGCCATCCATGCCGACCTGCAGTCCTACGAAGCGACCCAGGGCCGCATCCAGGCATTGAATGATGGCGGTCGCCCGATCCGCGACTACCACCTGTCCAAGGCACAGTGCTGGCTGGACGTGTCGTTCCACGAGTACACCCGCAACGACCGCAGCGCCTTCCCGCAGGAAGCGCTGACCGAGTCGGAGAAGCTGATCGTGGACATGGAGAACGGTGTTTCGCCGATCCCCACCGACACCGCCCTGGTCAACGGTGCCAAGTACCTGCGTGCCGATCTGTGGGAGCGCCTGAAGGTCATCCACGGCACGCCGGGCTTCGCCTGCGCCTCGCAGAAGGTGGCCTGCGGTGAAGTGGAGCTGGTGCACGCCGGCAACGAGTTCAACCAGCAGCAGTGGCGCCACTCCAAGCCCTACATCCAGATCGCCGAAGACCTGGTCAACGAAGCCGAAACCGCAGCGCGCCTGTGCGGTGTCGATCCGGCTGGCCCGGTGGTTGCTCCGGTGGCGGCTGGCCCGCTGATCGCCAACGTGCTGTTCGAGTTCGACCGCGACGGTTACAAGGACATCCGTACCTACTCGCTGGAGAGCGTGGACCGTGCCCTGGCCACCATCGGCAGCGAGAAGCGTGAACTGGCCGGGGTGACCCTGGTTGGCCACGCCGACCGCATGCAGGGCAACGGCTTCGACTACAACCAGGCCCTGTCCGAGCGCCGTGCCAAGACCGTGCGTGAGTTGCTCGTCGGCCGTGGTGTGCCGGCGGACAAGATCCGCTACGAGTACCGCGGCGATACCCAGCAGGTGCAGCAGTGCGACGGCGTCAAGCCGCGTGCCGCGCTGCTGGAATGCCTGTTGCCGAACCGCCGCGTGGAAGTGCGGTTCGAGCTGGCGCAGTAAGTTCAGCGCGATGAGTTGATCGACAACGCCCCGGTAATGCCGGGGCGTTGTTCGTTTTGGGGGCAAGTCTCCTTCCGGGTAATCTCCATGCGCAGGCGATCTGCCCCCTCCCTTGCGCCGCAGGCGCAGGGGAGGGCTGGGGAGGGGTAGGCGAGCGCAGCTCGACGCTCTGCGCTTCAGAACGTACGAACGCGCCTAGTGGAAAGCGCATCCGATTGCCGCCGCCAAAAGCACCCCTCCCCAACCCTCCCCTGTGCTTCGCACAAGGGAGGGGGCCAAGCAGCAGTCGACGCATTCTCCGTGTGCAGGCAATCTGCCCCCTCCCTTGCGCCGCAGGCGCAGGGGAGGGCTGGGGAGGGATAGGCGAGCGCAGCTCGACGCTCTGAGCTTCAGAACGTACGAATGCGCCAAGCGGTAAGTGCATCCGATTGCCATCGCCAAAAGCACCCCTCCCCAACCCTCCCCTGTGCTTCGCACAAGGGAGGGGCAAAAGCCCCAACCGGGCGGAATGGCTACACTGGCCCGGCTAAGTCGCACGGGAACTACCCTTGGTCTCCAGCTGGATCCTGCTCCTGGTCTCACTCTGCTATGCCGCGCTGCTGTTCGGGGTGGCGTGGTGGGGTGATCGTCGCCCGCTGTATCCGGACCGCCCGTGGCTGCGGCCGGTAGTCTACAGCTTGGCGCTGGCGGTCTATTGCTCGTCCTGGACCTTCTACGGTGCGGTCGGCTCGGCGGTGCGTTATGGCATCGGCTACCTGCCTATTTATCTTGGTCCGCTGCTGATGCTGATGTTCGGCTGGCGGATCATCGAACGGCTGGCGCTGATCGCCCGCAGCGAGAACGTGGTCTCCATCGCCGACTTCATTTCCTCGCGCTTTGGCCGCTCGCGGCGGCTGGCGGCACTGGTCGCATTGATCGCACTGATCGGCGTGGTGCCGTACCTGGCCTTGCAGTACAAGGCCGTGGCGATGAGCCTGCAGGTGCTGACCGGGGATGCCGCCGGCAAGGGTTTCCTGACCGATCCGGCGCTGTATGTCTCGCTGCTGATGGCTTTGTTCGCCATCCTGTTCGGCACCCGCCAGGTCGATGCCACCGAGCACCATTACGGCATGATGCTGGCCATCGCCGTCGAATCGCTGATCAAGCTGCTGGCCATGGTCGCCATCGGCGTCTTCGCCTATGTGTGGCTGACCGACCGCGGCGAGTCGGTGGTGCAGTCGGCACGCACCTTGTTTGAAGGCATGCCGCCGGTGGGCTTCGTCTCGCAGACGCTGCTCAGTTTCCTGGCCCTGATCTGCCTGCCCCGGCAGTTCCACGTCGCGGTGGTGGAGTGCGGCAATGCCGGTGATGTGCGCAGCGCACGCTGGATGTTTGGCGCTTATCTGGTGCTGATTTCCTTGATGATCGTGCCTATCGCCACGGCCGGCACGGCGATGTTCGGCACCGGCCTGGCTTCGGACGACACCCTGGTACTGGCCTTGCCGATGCTTGCCGGCAATACAACGCTCGCTTTGATTGCTTACATCGGTGGCTTCTCCGCGGCCACCGGCATGGTCATCGTGTCCTCGATCGCGCTGGCGACGATGATCAGCAACGATCTCGTCATGCCGCTGCTGCTGCGGCGCAGTGGCGACCACCGCGAGGCTGCCAATGTCGCCTCGCGCGTGCTGTGGATCCGGCGCATGGCGATCGTGCTGCTGGCGCTGGTCGCGTATGGCTACTACCGCGGCAGCAACGACGACACCATGCTGGCCGCCTACGGATTGATGGCCTTCGCCGCGGTCGCGCAGTTCGCACCGGGCCTGCTCGGTGGCCTGTACTGGCGTGGCGCCAGCCGCCGCGGCGTAGAAACCGGCATGCTGGTCGGCTTTGTGGTCTGGGCCTACACCTTGCTTGTGCCGGCGCTGAGTCATGGTGGTTGGTTGGATGCCAGCCTGCTGACGCAGGGGCCGTTCGGCATCGGCTGGCTACGACCGCAGCAGCTGTTCGGCCTGACCGGCTGGGACCCGCTGACCCATGGCACCTTCTGGTCGCTGCTGATCAACACCGTGACCATGTTGCTGGTGTCGATGCGCTGGCGCCCGGATGTCGCCGAGCGCCTGCGCGCGGCACCGTTCCTCGATCCTTATGCCAAGCGGCCAGTGGTGGCCGGTGACTGGCCGGCGCACGTGAAGGTACGTGATCTGCTGGCCTTGGCCACGCGCGTCATCGGTGACAACCGTGCGCGGCGCTCGTTCGGCGAACAGGCGCAGTTGCTGGAACGCGAATTCCAACCCGCCGCTGCCGCCGACCGTGTCTGGGTGCAGTTCACCGAGCGCCTGCTCGCCGCATCCATCGGTGCGGCGTCCGCGCGTCTGCTGCTGACCAGCCTGCTGCGCGGTTCGGGCATGGATCTTGGTGAAGTGGTGGCGGTGCTGGATGAGGCGGGCCAGGAGCTGCGCTTCAACCGCGAAATTCTCTCCACCACGCTGGAGAACATCAGCGCAGGCGTCAGTGTGGTCGATCCGGAAATGCGCTTGACCGCATGGAACCGGCGCTACCAGCAGATGTTTGGTTACCCGGACGGCATGCTTTACGTCGGCCGCCCGGTCGCCGACCTGATCCGCTACAACGCCGAGCGCGGCGAGCTGGGTTCGGGTGACACCGAAGTGCAGATCAATCGCCGTATCGGCTATATGCGTGCGGGTTCACCGCATGTGTTCGAGCGCACCGGCGCCGATGGCAAGGTGATCGAGCTGCGTGGCCAGGCCTTGCCCGGTGGCGGCTATGTCACCAGCTACAACGACATCACGGATTTCAAGAATGCCGAGCAGGCGCTGCTGGAAGCCAACGAAACCCTGGAGCAGCGCGTAGCCGAGCGTTCGCAGGCAGCCGAGACAGCGCAGCAATCCAAGACGCGCTTCCTCGCCGCGATCAGTCATGACGTGTTGCAGCCACTGAATGCAGCGCGGCTTTTTGCATCCGCCCTGCGCGACAGCCTGCACGAGACCGACGAGCAGCGGCATCTGGCCGAGCGCGTGGATGCTTCCCTGCGCGCGGCCGAAGAGTTGCTGGATGGCCTGTTGGACGTGTCGCGACTGGATGCGGGCGGGCTGCGCCCGACCATCAGCGAGTTCGATGCCAGCGTGCTGGTACGCGAGCTCGCTGCACAGTACACGCCGGTAGCGGCAGGGCGAGGCCTGCGCCTGCATGTGTTTGCACGCACTGCCTGGGTGCGCAGTGATCGACGCCTGCTGCGTCGCGTGCTGCAGAACTTCATGGCCAACGCCCTGCGCTATACCCGCAGTGGCCGCATCGTGCTGGCGCTGCGCGTGCGTGGCGACGAGGTTGAACTGCAGGTATGGGATACCGGCCCGGGCATTCCCGAGCATCACATGCAGCAGATCTTCAATGAGTTCCATCGCTACCAGCAGCCGTTCGACTGGGGCGAGCAGGGTCTGGGCCTGGGCTTGTCGATCTGCCAACGCATCTCGCGCCTGCTTGATCACGGTTTGAACGCGCGCAGCCAACCCGGCCACGGCAGCATGTTCTCGATCACCCTGCCGCGGGTGGAAACACCGGCAGTACCGCTGCCGGCGCCGCGTCAGCCGACCGCTTTTGGTGGTGATGACTCGCTGGCCGGCCTGCGCGTGCTGTGCGTGGACAACGACCAGGAAATCCTTGACGGCATGCGCGCCTTGCTCGGCCGCTGGAAGGTGGAGGTCATCGCCGCCAGTACGGTGGACATGGCGCTGGAGAAACTGAGCGAACAGCCCGATGTGATGCTGGTGGATTACCACCTGCACGATCGGCTCGATGGCCTGGACACCCTGCTCGCCCTGCGCGAAGCCGCGCGCCGTCCTTTGCCCGGCGCATTGCTGACCGCCGATGGCCGCGATGAGTTGAAGCGCATGGCCCGCGAACGCGGCTACCGCGTGTTGACCAAGCCGGTGAAGCCGGCCTCGCTGCGCGCGTTCCTGACCGCATTGAACGACCCGCGCCGACGCTAGCAACCAGCACTGTAGTGCCGAGCCATGCTCGGCAAGGGGCTTTACCAGCAAAAGCTGCCCTCACCCCAACTCCTCTCCGGTGATCGGGAGAGGGGCTAGGTTTCTGTAGTGCCGAGCCATGCTCGGCAGAAGCTCTACCGGCAATGCCCCAGCGCAGCATGGCTGCGCTCTACAGGTGGTGCGCTGGCTTCGCGGCTCATGCCGCTCCCACAGCTGCGGCCGCAGCCGTCAGATGCTCGTACAGGATTGCGCAGCCGATGATGATCAGGATCACGCCGCCAACGATTTCCGCACGCTTGCCAACCACCGCGCCCAGGGCGCGGCCGAGCATGATGCCGATGGTCACCATGATCATCGTGCACAGGCCGATCACCAGCGCCACCACGCCGATATGCACGTCAAGGAAGGCCAGGCCGACGCCGATCGCCATCGCATCGATGCTGGTGGCGAAGCCGGTTACGGCAAGCGTCCAGAAACTCTTGTGCTGCTCGCCTGCTTCGTCGTCGTTGTCGGCTTCACTTTCATCATCAGGCTTCAGGCCAGCGATGATCATGTGTGCACCGAGTACCCCCAGCAGACCGAACGCGATCCAGTGATCGAAGGCCTGCACATACTGCGAGGCAGCGCGGCCCAGCAACCAGCCGATGATCGGCGTGATTGCCTCGATGACGCCGAAGATCAAGCCTGCGCGCAGTGCATCAAGCAGGCGCGGCTTGCGCATGGCTGCGCCCTTGCCGACCGCTGCGGCGAAGGCGTCGGTGGACATGGCGAAACCGATCAGAACAATGGAAATGGGGGACATCAGGACTACCGGGTCGGGCGGACGCAAACGGCATGCGTCGCGCCCAACCGTAGTTGCGCACGCATGCCGCTGGTCTCGCCAACCGGGTCTGGCTGCCCACACCACGGCGCACTGGCCGAGTATGTTGATGTGGGCGCTTCCAATGCTGGAAGCAGGCTACTCCCCAAGGGAGCGCGGATTCTAGCATGGCCTCCGAATCTGAACGGACAGCCCGGGATGCCAGCCTGGCTGCGGGATTGAAACATCACTGTCATGGATGCATGGCCTGATACGCGCGCACGGCTGGCGCAGCGCGGGAGTTTCCTGCAAATCAGCACTCAAGAAACCTGATATGCGGCCGATTTCGAGGCATCTCTACGCCCGGAGTGCGGCATGAAGTTCCCCCTTGGTATCGCCCAGAAACTGCGTCTGAGCCTGCTGGCGCTGGTGGTCGGCCTGCTCGTCATCGGCTCGGCCTATGCCTGGCTCAGTGTTGGCATGCGCGGTGCCGACCAGCGGCTGCAGAGTTACCAGCAGGATGCGGCGCAGTTGGAGGCGCTGGTGGCTGCGTTTGCCGAGGCGCGCCGCGCCCAGGCCGAGTATGCCATGTCGTTCTCGGCCGTCGCCGGGCAGGCGTTTGTGGGCGCCAATGGCCGCCTGCAGGAGCTGCTGGCCACGGACAGGAAGGGCGCTGCTTGGGAGCAGGCATTGCGCGCGCCGCTGCTTGAATATGTCCAGTCCGGTCAGGCACTGGATCAGCGCATCACCGAACTTGGCCACGATGCCGACAGCGGCATGCAGGGCCAGCTGCGCAACGCCGTGCACGAAGTGGAGAACCTGATCGGCGAGCATCCCGATGCAGCGTTGCAGGTGTCGATGTTGACCATGCGCCGCTACGAGAAGGACTTCATCCTGCGCCGTGAGCAGAAATACGCGGACGAACTGGGTGCGCAGGTGATGCCCTTCGAGCTGCTGCTGCAGGCAGCGCGCATGCCGGACGGCAGCAAGCAGCAGGTGCGCGATGCGATGCAGCGCTACCAGGAGGCATTCCTGTCCTATGCAGCGGCGCGCTACGGGGCCGACAGCGAGACCCAGGCGATGGACGACCTTGCCGCCAAGGCCTTGCCGGTGCTGACCCGCTTGCAGCAGGCACAGCGTGCCAGCCTGGCCAAGCAACGCGACGAACAGGCCGCGGCGCGGCGTTGGATGGATGCCGCCTTCGCTGCCACCGTGCTGGTGGTGGGCTTGTTGCTGGTCAGTCTGCTGCTGTTGCTGTTGCGAGCGGTGGAACGGCCGCTGGCCGACGCGGCAGCGTTCGCCCGCGCCATTGCCGACGATGATCTGGACGGCCAATTGGTGGTGCGCAACGCGCATGACGAGATTGGTCGGTTGGCGGCGGCGCTGATGCAGATGCAGTCCAGCCTGCGCGAGCGCATTGCCGGCGAGCGCCTGGCGGCGGGTGCCAACCAGCGGGTACGGCAGGCATTGGACGTGGCCAGCGCTGCGGTGCTGGTGACGGATGCCGCAGGCCGCGTGGTCTATGCCAATTCGGCGTTGCAGCAGGCCTTCGCCGAGGCCGGGATCGAAGGAGCGGCCGAGGTGGGCAGCGAGGTGGCCGAACTCGGGCCGGCAGTTGCCGCACTCATGCGGGCCGCCTTCGAGCAGAGCGTGGCGATGGATGCGGAGGTGGAGCTGGGCAACAGCGGCTTCCTGCTGCGGGCCAGCCCGGTGCTGGAAGCTGATCGGGTACTTGGCCTGGTGATGGAATGGCAGGACCGACGGCTTGAGCGGGTGATCGTCAACGAAGTGGCCGCGGTGGTCGCGGCGGCGACCGCCGGTGACCTGCAGGGACGCATCGTGCTGGCCGACAAGCAGGGCTTCGTGCTGCAGCTGGGCGAGCGCATCAACTCCCTGCTGGACAGCGTGCAGGCGCAGGTGGGGGATGCAACGCGGGTGATCGGCCACTTCGCCCACGGTGACCTGAGTGCGCGCATGCGCGGCGACGGCCAGGGCATCTACGCACGCCTGCGGCAAGGGCTGGAGGAGGCCATGCAGCAGGTCGGCGGCATCGTCGCCCGCATCCAGCAGTCGGCGGGCAGCGTGCAGGCAGCGGTGGGCGACATGGCCAGTGGCACCGCCGATCTGTCCGGGCGCGTGGAACAGCAGGTGGGTGACGTGCAGGAGGCGTTGCAGCGGGTGCGTTCGGTGGCCGGTGAGGCGCGCGAGAATGCCGGCAGTGCGCGCGAGAGCGCGCTGGTGTCGGCGCAGGCCAGCGACGCGGCCGAACGCGGGCGCCAGGCCACGGCGGCCGCGATCACTGGCATGGACCAGCTGCGGGCGTCCTCACGCCACATCCGCGAGATCGTCGCCACCGTCGACAGCCTGTCGTTCCAGACCAATCTGCTGGCACTGAACGCTGCGGTCGAGGCCGCGCGGGCCGGCAGCCACGGGCGTGGCTTCGCGGTGGTGGCCAACGAGGTGCGGCAGCTGGCGCAGCGCTCGGCGGAGGCGTCCAAGCAGATCCGCGGCCTGATCGACGCATCGCTGCGGCAGGTGGAGGAAGGCGCGCGGCTGGCTGACAGTAGCGGAGCGGCGATGCAGGACATTGGTGGTCGGGTGGCGCAGGTGGCCAGCGCGCTGGAGCGGATCGATGCAGGCTCGGCGCGACAGGTCAGCGCGGTGGATGATGTAGAGCGCCTGTTGCGGCGTATCGGTGAAGGCACCCGCCAGAGTGGCGAGGTCGCACGCGCCTCATCGCATGCCGCGCAGGCGATGCGCGAGCAGACGCAGGAGCTGGCCGCAGCGGCGGAAGTGTTCGTGGTCGATGCGACGGCGGCAGCGGATCCGGAGCTGCAGCGTTCGGCATGAGCTCCAGCTCCCTCCCTTGCGCAACGCGCAGGGGAGGGTTGGGGAGGGTTGGGGAGGGGCGCTGTTCGCGGGCAAGCCAGGCAACGCGTAAAAGCAACAGCTAAAGCTACCCCCTCCCAACCTCCCCCTTGGCTACGCCAAAGGGGAGGGGCAGCAGCTCCCTCCCTTGCGCAACGCGCAGGGGAGGGTTGGGGAGGGGGCTGTTCGCGGGCAAGCCAGACAACGCGTAGAAGCAACAACCAACGCTCCCCCTCCCAACCTCCCCCTTGGCTGCGCCAAAGGGGAGGGGCCAGGCTCCCTCCCTTGCGCAACGCGCAGGGGAGGGTTGGGGAGGGGGGGCTTTTAGCGCTCAGCCGCAGGCAAGTGCCGGCAGCAACTCAATCTTCTTCCGGCGGCAACACGATGGCGTCGTCGTCGATCGCCAGCTTGCCGGCCATCAGCACCGCCTGGGTGCGGTTGGTGACGCCGAGCTTGCGCAGGATGGCGGTGACGTGGGCCTTGATGGTGGCCTCGGAAACGCCCAGGTCATAGGCGATCTGCTTGTTCAGCCGGCCCACGCCGAGCATCTGCAGCACGCGGAACTGTTGCGGGGTCAGTTCGCGCAGGCGCTGGCCGACTTCGCGTTCCTCATTCGGGGTCGGGGGCACGTTATGTGCCTCGGCCGGTGCCCAGCGCTCGCCATCGAGGATGGTGCCCAGCGCATGGCCGATGGTGTCCGAATCGGCGGATTTTGGAATGAAGCCAAATGCGCCATGGTCCAGTGCGCGTCGCATCACCGTCGCTTCTTCGCGTGCGGACACCACCACGATGGGCAGCTGCGGATGCAGCGAACGCAGGTGCACCAGCGCATTGAAGCCTTGTGCGCCGGGCATGTTGAGGTCCATCAGCACCAGGTCGGCATCGGGGTGTTGTTCGGCCAGTGCGTACAGTGCTTCGACGCTGTCGGCCTCCATCAGCTGCACGCCGGGGATGACGCGTTGCACCGCGCCCTTGAGGGCTTCGCGGAACAGCGGATGGTCATCGGCAATGAGGAGGGTAGGCATATGCGATCCAATGCTGAAGTAAGGGGCGTGACGCCCTTCCGGTGAAACAGGATACCGGCTGCGACGCTGATCCACGCCCTCCACATGGACCGACAGCCGGGGCACCGTGGTGCCCCGGGCTTGTAACGCTTAGCGGACCTTGCGCTCTTCCACCAGCGATGCGACCACCGATGGATCAGCCAGCGTTGAGGTGTCACCGAGCTGGTCCGGCGCGTTCTCGGCGATCTTGCGCAGGATGCGGCGCATGATCTTGCCCGAGCGGGTCTTGGGCAGGCCCGGTGCCCACTGCAGGTGATCAGGTGCGGCGATCGGGCCGATTTCCTTGCGCACCCATGCCACCAGTTCCTTGAGCAGCTCGTCGGTCTGCGCTTCGCCGGCAATCAGGGTGACATAGGCATAGATGCCCTGGCCCTTGATGTCGTGCGGGAAGCCGACCACGGCCGCTTCGGCCACCTTCGGGTGCGAGACCAGCGCGCTTTCCACCTCGGCCGTGCCGATGCGGTGACCGGACACGTTCATCACGTCATCGACGCGACCGGTGATCCAGTAATAGCCGTCTTCATCGCGACGGCAACCGTCACCGGTGAAGTAGCTGCCCGGGTAGGTGCGGAAATAGGTATCGATGAAACGCTGGTGGTCACCGTAGACGGTACGCATCTGGCCCGGCCAGGAATCGCGGATGATCAGGTTGCCTTCGGTGGCGCCTTCCAGCGGCTCGCCGTCGGCACTGACCAGCGCCGGCTGCACGCCGAAGAATGGCAGCGTTGCCGAGCCAGGCTTGAGGTCGGTTGCACCCGGCAGCGGCGAAATCAGGATGCCGCCGGTTTCGGTCTGCCACCAGGTATCCACGATCGGGCAGCGTGCATCGCCGACCACGTCGTAATACCAGCGCCAGGCTTCCGGATTGATCGGCTCACCGACGCTGCCGAGCAGGCGCAGGCTCTTGCGCGAGGTGCGCTTCACCGGCTCCTCGCCATCGCGCATCAGCGCACGGATGGCGGTGGGCGCGGTGTAGAAGATGGTGACCTGGTGCTTGTCGATCACTTCCCAGAAACGCGAGGTGTTCGGGTAGTTCGGCACGCCTTCGAACATCACCGAGGTGGCGCCGTTGGCCAGCGGGCCGTAGACGATGTAGCTGTGGCCGGTGACCCAGCCGACGTCGGCGGTGCACCAGTAGATGTCGTCCTCGCGCAGGTCGAACACCGCTTCATGGGTGTAGGCCGCGTACAGCAGGTAACCGCCGGTGGTGTGCAGCACGCCCTTGGGCTTGCCGGTGGAGCCGGAGGTGTAGAGGATGAACAGCGGATCTTCGGCGTTCATGCGCTCGGGTTCGCACTCGGCCGGCTGGGTGTCCACCACATCGTGGAACCAGCGGTCACGCGGCGCCTGCATGTCGACCGCACCACCGGTGTGGCGTACGACCAGCACGGTTTCCACGGTATTGGTGCCGGGCAGCTTCAGCGCGGCATCGACATTGGCCTTCAACGGCACCTTCTTGCCACCACGCAGGCCTTCGTCGGCGGTGATGATCAGCTTGCTGGCGCAGTCGCCGACGCGGTCGGCGATGGAGTTGGCGGCAAAGCCACCGAACACCACCGAGTGGATCGCACCGACGCGGGCGCAGGCCAGCATCGCCACCGCGGCATCGACGATCATCGGCAGGTAGATGGTGACTCGGTCACCCTTCTTGATGCCGAGGTTGCGCAGTGCATTGCCCAGGCGGCAGACGCGCTGGTGCAGTTCGCGGTAGGTGACCTTCTGCGCCGGGCTGTCCGGGCCATCGGCCTCGAACAGGATGGCGGTCTTGTCACCGCGCGTGGCCAGCTGCCGGTCAAGGCAGTTGACGCTGACATTGAGTTCGCCGTCCTCGAACCACTTGATGCGGAAATCGTCGAGCTGGTAGCTGACGTTCTTGATCTTGGTCGGCTTCTTGTACCAGTCCAGGCGTTCGGCGGCCTTGGCCCAGAACGCATCGGGGTTTTCGACCGATTCGCGGTACAGCTGCTGGTACGTGTTCTTGTCGATCCGTGCCTTCTCGGCAAACGCGGAATCAACGGGATATACATCAGTCATGGCAACCCTCACCTTTGCACTTGTAACCAATGAATGAGCCCTGTCGTGGGACAGGGCCGGGACACCCCAAGTGTGCCGCATCCACCCCACCTCGCGCTGCATCTTCTGTTAGACGATGGTCGAACAGACGTCTGCTTACGACTAATGGCGAATAGCCGGCCGCTGCCATCGCCGCGCACGCTGGCTGCGACCGTGCAACCGGCGCGGACCGTTCGCCAGCCTGGAGAGAGGCAGCCCCAATGAATCGAAACATCCTGAAAACGGCCCGCCGGCCACTTGCCGCTGCCCTGTTCGTCGCGCTGGTCGCGCCGGGCATGGCCTTCGCCGAGACCGCAAAAGAGAAGGCGCTGGAAGCACGCGTTGCTGATCTTGAGCGGCAGGTGCAGCTGCTGTTGTCCACCCAGCAACAACAGCAGGGCGCGATTGCCCAGACCCAGAGTGAAGTGGTGCAGGTGCGCACTGCACAGGCCGAGCGTGCTGCTGCACCGGCGGTGCCGGCAGGCAAGCAGCCAATTCAGCTGACCAGCATCACCCCGGGCGCCGCGCCGGGCACCACCTTCAAGGTCGGTGGCTTCATCAAGGCCGATTTCCTCGCCACCCGTACCGGCGACGGCCAGCTGGCCGACGATGCCACCGGCCGCGCGCTGTATCTGCCGGGCCAGACGCCGGTGCATGGCGCCGGTGGTTCGGGCAAGGCCTCGGACGTGGACTACAACGCCCATGCTAAGTTCTCGCGCTTCAACCTGGGCGTGGACCATGTCGCCGAGAACGGCGACAAGGCCGGCGCGATGGTGGAGATGGATTTCTTCGGCAACTCGCTGGGCAACCAGACCGCGACCAACACCTATGGCGTCACCCTGCGCCACGCCTACATGTACTGGAACAAGTGGTTGGCCGGCCAGACCTGGTCCAACTTCATGGACGCGGCCTCGATTCCGGAAGCAGCTGACTTCGTCGGTCCCACCGATGGCGTGGTGTTCGTGCGCCAGGCGCAGATCCGTTACACCAATGGCGGCCTGAGTGTTGCGCTGGAAAACCCGGAAACCACCACGCTTACCGGCACCTTCAACCCGGTCACCAACAAGTGGAACGTGCCGGCGGTTGCCAACTCCGACCGTGGCTCGATGCCTGACCTGACCGTGCGTTACGGTTGGAAGGGCGACTGGGGCACCTTCGGCGTCGCCGGCCTGGTGCGTCAGCTCAAGCTCGACAACCAGACCACCGGTGCCGATGCCAGCAAGGTGGCCGGCGGTATCACCCTCGGCGGCAAGTGGCTGATGGGCGATGCCGATACCCTGCATTACCAGCTGACCGGTGGCGAAGGCATTTCGCGCTACATCGGCTTGGGCATCACCGCCGACAGCGGCTATGACGCGATCCGTGATGAGATTGATCCGACCGGCGTGGTTGCCGGCTATGTCGGCTGGCGCCATGCCTTCAGCCCGAAGCTGCGCACCAACCTGATCTACGCACGCAGCGACTACGACAACAACGCGTCCATCACCGGTGACCTGGTCACCAAGAGCGTGCAGTCGATCCGCGGCAACATCTTCTACACGCCGATGCCCAAGGTCGATGTCGGTGCCGAGTTGATGTACGGCGTGCGCGAGATCGAGAACGGCAAGAAGGGCGATATCAGCCGCCTGCAGTTCACCACCAAGTACAGCTTCTGACCCATCCGGTGCCGGCGGTGCAGTGCCGCCGGTACCGCGTCTGAAAATGTAGTACGCCTAATCTCCCTACCCCCACGGGGAGCACTCATGTGACCGTCACGGCATCTCCGCATGCCATGGCGTTCGTATTCCCAACGCCTGGAGAATTCCGATGAATGCTTCCGTCGATCCCCGTGTAGAGCGGATCGCCTCCAACCCGAAATACCAACGGTTGCGCAGCTCGCGCAACAAGCTGGGTTGGTTCCTGACCATCCTGATGCTGCTGGGGTATTACGGCTATATCGGCCTGATTGCCTTCGACAAGGCCTTCCTGGCCACCCCGATAGGTGCCGGCAAGATCACCACGGTCGGCATTCCGATCGCCTTGGGTTTGATGGTGTTCACCATCGTCATCACTGGCTTCTACGTGCGTCGTGCCAACAAGGAATTCGACAAGTTGACCGAAGAGATCGTGGAGGAAGCGAAATGAACCACTCCTTCCTGCGAACCGGCGCGCTGCTCGGTCTGCTGATCGCCAGTGGTGCGGCCATGGCCGCCGGTGGCGACATCGGCCAGACCGTGCGCCAGCCGACCAACTGGACCGCGATCATCATGTTCGCGACCTTCGTGGTGTTCACGCTTGGCATCACCAAGTGGGCCGCAGGCCGCACCAAGTCGGCGTCCGACTTCTACACCGCCGGTGGTGGCATCACCGGTTTCCAGAACGGTCTGGCCATCGCTGGTGATTACATGTCGGCGGCCTCGTTCCTCGGCATCACCGCCGCAGTGATGACCAATGGTTACGACGGCCTGATCTACGCATTGGGCTTCCTCGTCGGTTGGCCGATCCTGACCTTCCTGATGGCAGAACGCCTGCGTAACCTCGGCCGCTTCACCTTCGCCGACGTCGCCGGCTACCGCTTCCAGGCCAAGCCCATCCGCATGTTCGCGGCATCGGGCACGCTGGTCGTGGTGCTGTTCTACCTGATCGCACAGATGGTTGGTGCCGGTGCGCTGATCAAGCTGCTGTTCGGCCTGGACTACTGGATCGCAGTGGCGCTGGTCGGCGTGCTGATGATGGTCTACGTGCTGTTCGGCGGCATGACTGCCACCACCTGGGTGCAGATCATCAAGGCCTGCCTGTTGCTGTCGGGCGTGACCTTCATGGCCGTGATGGTGATGTGGCACTTCAACTTCAGCTTCGAGGCGCTGTTCACCGAGGCGGTGCGGGTCAAGACCCAGATCGCAGCCAACGGCGGCAAGAGTGCGGAGGAAGCGGCCAGTACCGGCTTGGCGATAATGGGGCCTGGTGGCTTCGTCAAGGATCCGATCTCGGCAATCTCGTTCGGCATGGCACTGATGTTCGGTACCGCCGGCCTGCCGCACATCCTGATGCGCTTCTTCACCGTTCCCGATGCAAAGCAGGCACGCAAGTCGGTGCTGTGGGCAACCACCTGGATCGGCTACTTCTACATCCTGATCTTCATCATCGGCTTCGGTGCCATCGCGCTGGTGCTGACCAATCCGGAGTATGCGGACCCGGTCACCGGTACCATCCAGGGCGGCCCGAACATGGCAGCCGTGCTGGTCGGCAAGGCCGTCGGCGGCAATATGTTCATGGGCTTCATCTCGGCCGTGGCGTTCGCCACCATCCTGGCCGTGGTCGCTGGCCTGACGCTGTCCGGTGCATCGGCGGTGTCGCATGACCTGTATGCCACCGTGTTCAAGAAGGGCAACCCGGCACCGGGCTCGGAGCTGCGTGTGTCGCGCGTCACCACCCTGGCGTTGGGCGTGATCGCAGTGCTGCTGGGTATCGTGTTCGAGAAGCAGAACGTGGCCTTCATGGTGTCGCTGGCCTTCGCCATCGCCGCCTCGGCCAACTTCCCGGTGCTGATCCTGTCGCTGCTGTGGAAGGACTGCACCACCCGCGGCGCGGTGATTGGTGGTTCGCTGGGCCTGGCCTCGTCGCTGATCCTGACCCTGCTGTCGCCGTCGGTATGGGTGGACACGCTGGGCAATGCGGCCGGCAGTGCGCCGTTCCCGTACACCAGCCCGGCGCTGTTCTCGATGACGATTGCCTTCGTCAGCATCTGGTTCTTCTCGATCACCGACAAGAGCAAGAACGCACAGGCCGAGCGTGCCGCTTACCCGGCACAGGAAGTGCGCGCCGAGACCGGCATTGGTGCGAGCAAGGCTTCGTCGCACTAAGCATTGGTAACGTTTGAAACAACGGCCAGCCCTGTGCTGGCCGTTGTCGTTTGAGCGGTTGGTATCGGGGTTTTCCCTGATGCGGGGCGGGAAGGTGGCTTCCTAAGATGCGGAGAGGGGAGAGTCCGCATTGCCAGGTCAGCAGTTCCACTTCCAGCCTTCTGCGAGGAACCGTATGCCGTGCCGTATCGCCAGAACCACGTTGTCCACGGGCATCGCCCTGATCATCGCCGGCAGCCTGCCCAGCGCCTTCGCCCAATCGACCGATGCCAAACCTGAGCAGACCACCGACAAGGTGGTGGATATCGGTAGCGTCAACGTCACCGCATCCGGCTCGCGCATCGATCGGCCGGGCTTCAACGCGCCGACGCCGACGGTGAAGGTGACGCCGGAGGACCTGCAGCTCTCCACCCACACCAATATCGCTGCCGCGCTCAACGACCTGCCGCAGTTCCGTGGCACGGTGTCGCCGCAGACCCATACCACCGGCGTGGACGCGGCACGGGCGCCGGTCGACCTGCGTGGCCTCGGCGTCAGCCGCACCCTGGTGCTGCTGGACGGGCGGCGCTTCTCCAGCGACAACGACCTGGCCAGTATTCCTTCGATCCTGATCAGCGGCGTGGACGTGGTTACCGGCGGTGCCTCCGCCGCCTGGGGCTCGGGCGCGGTTGCAGGCGTGGTCAACGTGCAGCTGGACAGCCAGCTGGTCGGCACAAAGATCGACGTGCAGGGCGGTATGTCCTCGCGCTCGGACAACCAGAAGCAGTACGTCTCGGCCGCTACCGGCTTCGAGATCGCACAGGGCCGCGGCCACATCGTCATCGGCGGCGAGGCCTTGAACAACGACGGCATTCTGCCCAAATCATCGCGGTCATGGCTGGGCCGCACCGCGCAGCTGTCCAATGGCGACGGCACGTTCACGATGAAAGACAACGTGGGTTACGGCAATGCCGCGATCGGTGGCTTGATCACCACCGGTGTGCTGGCCGGGCAGGCCTTCAATCCGGATGGCAGCCTGCGGCCGTTCCCGGGCTATACCGGTGCGTCGCTGATCCAGGGCGGCGAAAGCCCGAGCAATGACGACATCAGTTCGCTGATGACGCCGCAGCGCCGCTACAACGTGTTGGGCAGGTTGTCGTGGAACCTCACCGACAACACCAGCCTGACCATGGACGTCCGCCACTCGCGCAGCTGGAACCGCTTCCCATGGTTCGGCGACCACAACCGTGGCACCGGCCTGAAGATCAGTGTGGACAACGCCTTCCTGCCCACAGCCGTGCGTGATGCATTGCTGGCCGCAGGCGAAACCAGCTTTGGGCTTGGTCGCTTCAACAGTGACTTTGCCTTTCCCGATATCGATTACGACCGCCGCACCACCCAGTTCACCGCGGCGCTGGATGGCGTGGTCGGCGACAACTGGCGCTGGAGCGGCTACTACAGCCGCGGCGACAACCAGTCCGATCTGGCCGCGCCAGGTTTCCTGCTGACCAGCAACTACCGCGATTCGGTGGATGCGGTGATCGATCCGCTCAGCGGCAAGCCGGTCTGCCGGGTGACGCTGACCAACCCCAACTCCGGTTGCGTGCCGATCAACCTGATCGGCCATGGCGCACCCTCGGCCGAGGCGGCTGCCTATGTCACCGGTACGCCCAGGCGCATGACCAATACCAAGCTTGATGCAGCCGGGCTGGATCTGCGTGGCGAACCGTTCTCGCTGCCGGCCGGTGAGGTGTCGGTGGCGATGGGGCTGGAAGCGCGCAAGGAACAGATCGACCAGAAGGTGGGCGCACAGGACCTGACCAAGTCGTTCAGTACCTGGAGTTCCTCGCCGATGGCCGGCAGCTTCCAGGTTCGCGAAGCCTTCGCCGAAGTGGCCGCACCGCTGCTGCGCGACATGCCGGTGCTGCGTGACCTGCAGGTCAATGCGGCAGCGCGCTTCAGCGACTACAACAGCTCCGGCGCGATCTGGTCGTGGAAGTACGGCATGACCAACGAATTCTTTGATGGTTTCCGTGGTCGCTTCACCCGTTCGCGCGATATCCGCTCGGCCAACCTGTCGGAGATGTACACCACCAGCACCACCGGCTGGTCGACCATCAGCGATCCACTGACCGGCACCTCGATCAGCGCCCTGGTGATTGGCGGCGGCAATCCGTTGCTGGATCCGGAGAAGGCCGACACCTTGACCGCCGGCTTCACCTGGGCGCCGGCCGGCGTGCCGGGGCTGATCATGTCGGTGGATTACTTCGACATCGAGATCAAGGACGTGATCACCCAGGTGTCGGCACAGGAAACCGTGCTGCGCTGTATCGCCGGCAACCAGGCCATGTGCGGGCGCATCCAGCGCGATGGCAACGGCGAGATCGAGCGTATCAACTCCAACTACGTCAACCTGGCCGAGTACCGCACCAACGGTGTCGACCTGGACCTGCTCTACACCCTGCCGGCGGCGAAGTTGTTCCCGGCGATGTCGGGCAATTTCCACACCCGCGTGCTGGCGACCTGGACCGACAATCTCACCACCTACGACGGCAAGAACACCTTCGAGTACGTGACCTCGCAGGGCCTCACCGGCGGCTCCGGTGTGCCACGCTGGCGTGCGAACGCGACCTTCGGCTGGCGTGGTGACCGCTACGGTGCGCAGGCGCGGGCGCGTTACATTTCCGCCGGTGTCTACAACAACCAGCTGGTGCTGACGAACGGCAACATCCCGTCCTATGTGTACTGGGATGTGGGTGGCAAGGCGCGCTTCGCGCTGGCCGGCGACAACGAAGTCGAGGTCTACGCCGACATCAGCAACCTGTTCGACAAGAAGTCCCCCTTGGGTGCGGTCGGCTCGCCTTATTACGATGTGGTCGGCCGTTACTTCACGCTTGGCGCGCGCATGCGTTTCTAGGGATGATGACTGCCGCTCAGCGATGGGCGGCAGTGTTCCGTTTGCAGAGGACTCCATATGTACCAGCACCACCGCCGTTGCTCCCCATCGCGTCCACGCCCGCGTGCGTTGTTCGTCGCGCCGCTGTTGGCATGCATGCTGCTGCCGGCAATGGCCGCCACCAAACCTCCATCCAGCCAGGGCCTGCAGGTCGAAGCGCAACGGCTTGCCGCACAACTGCCAGGCCAGCTCGGCGCGGCCATCGTCCATCTGGAAAGTGGTCGCAGCGTCTATCTCGATGCCGACCGGGCCTTCCCCATGGCCAGCACCATGAAGGTGCCGGTGGCCGTGCACATCCTCAAGCTGGTGGACGAAGGCAAGCTCACGCTGCAACAGCAGGTGACGCTGGACCAAGATGATGTCTATCCGGAAATGGGCGGGCCCATGGACCTGCACCTGAGCGCCGGTTCGGCCATCACCGTGCGTGATCTGCTGCATATGATGATCACGGTCAGTGACAACAACGCCACCGACATCCTGATCCGTCTTGGCGGTGGCACCACGGCGGTGAATGCACGCATGCAGGCACTGGGCATCAGTGGCATGCGGGTGGATCGCTATATCTGGGAGTTGCTGGCCAACTATCGCGGCAATGGGGCTTCGCAAGCGAAGCCGCTGGGCCCGGCGGCCTATGCCGAGCTGTCGCGCAGTGAGCGCAGCGAGGAGCTGCGGCGCGGCCACACCAATGCCTGGAACGAAGATCCGCGCGACACCAGTACTGCCCGCGCGATGGCCACCCTGTTGCAGAAGGTCTGGCGTGGCGAGGTGCTGCAGCCAGGTTCGACCAAGCTGCTGCAGGACATCATGCTCGACACCCGCACCGGCAGCGCCCGCCTGCGAGGCATGTTGCCGAAGGAAACCCCGGTGGCGCACAAGACTGGCACGGTTGGGGATGTGATCAACGATGTTGGCGTGATCACGTTGCCGGGTGGACGCGGCCACGCCATCGTCACCGTATTCGTGCAATCACGCGCCAGCAGCGAGGACCGCGACGCGGCAATCGCGCAGCTGGCGCGTGCCGCGCATGACTACTTCCTGTTCGTGCCTTGAGTTGTTGCGCCTGCTCAGCCGGGGACGCTGAGCAGGCGCACCAGCTGCGCACGATGGCCAACATCGAGCTTGCGGTAGATGGCGCTGATCTGGCTTTCGATGGTCTTGCGCGAGCGCCGCAGGTGATTGGCGATCTCGTCATTGCGCATGCCATCCAGGACCAGTTCGGCGACGCGGGTTTCGGTGGGCGAGAGCCTGGACCACATCGGCCGGGTCACCACGGGCGTCGCCGTTGCCAACGATTGCAATGGCGTCAGCCGCAGCAGATACATCGGATAGAGGCCGTCCGCCTGCAAGCGACCCTGCA
The DNA here is from genome assembly GCF_056854515.1 of Stenotrophomonas sp. STEN063. NCBI lineage: Bacteria > Pseudomonadati > Pseudomonadota > Gammaproteobacteria > Lysobacterales > Lysobacteraceae > Stenotrophomonas > Stenotrophomonas sp. STEN063. The sequence continues at coordinate 1,102 of NZ_JBXFWF010000037.1, read as the reverse complement.
GGCCGATCCGCAACTGTGCCGCCGGCAGGTCCAACGCTTCCCGTGGAAGCTCAGCATCGCCGACCTGGCTCGCCTGGTGCAGCCAGCCGCGCAATGCCGAAGCCACGCTGTCGGGGAAGCGCAGGCGCTTGCCGGCTTCGTCCAGCCAGCCCGCGCACAACAGCTGCGCGGCAGGCGACAGGCTGATCAGGTGCAGCTCATGGTCGAGGATGATGTCGGCTTGGCTTTGTCGGTCGAGCAGCGCCTGGTAGATGCTGCGACGTTCATGCCGCATCGAACGCACGCGCTGCAGGCCAGCGGCCATCAGCTGATGCAGTTCGCCGAGGAACTGCTGGTGGGCGTCGGTGATCTGCTCTTGGCCGGCCTGCATGCGGATGCTCAACACCGCCTCCAGGCCTTCACCGCGCCAGAACGCCATGTGGATGAATTCGTTCCAGCCGGGCGCGGGATTCTGCGCGCGTAGCCGCAGCCGGGCCTGCGCGTCGGTGGAAGCGATCTGCGACAGCGTGTACCAGTCGACGCGCGGGTTGCGCTGCAGATAGGGTGCGGCAACCTCAAGGCTGCGCAGCGGGCGTGCGCTGCCAGCCGCACTGGCACCGAGGAAATGCAGGCTGCGCTGTGGTTGGTAGGTACCGTTGATGTCGTACATCAAGGTGCACGAGTGGCAGGGCAGGTGTTGGTTGATCAGATCCACGCAGGCGCGCCACAGCGAATGCAGGTCCAGTGCCTGCAGCAGGCCACGCTTGGCCTGCACAGGGCAGGCGTCGGGGTTCACTGCTATGTCGTGTTCGCGTCCCAGCATGGTGCGGCATGCCCTCGAAATGAATCGTAGCGCCGCGGGCCACTGCGATCGCCGTGTTCGTCTGCCACGCTGCTACGGGCCGAACCTGTGTGAACTCTTCTAGCACCCACTGCGCAGCGCAGGCAAGCGCAGGGGCCGCCTTGCGCATGGTGAAAGCTGGAAGTGGGCTTTGCTTCAAAGGTTCGCTACCAGCAAAGGGCACCCCTCCCCAACCCTCCCCTGCGCGTTGCGCAAGGGAGGGGGCAAAAGCGGCGTGCACGGGGGGCTGACAGGTCACGTGCTTCGCTCCCTCCCTTGCGC
>NZ_JBXFWF010000036.1:0-44686 GCF_056854515.1 Stenotrophomonas sp. STEN063 | reverse complement strand
TAACCCGGGGGCAACCCCGTCCATCCCGGGGGCTCGTGGGGGTTTGCCGTTGCAACACCCCCCGGCCCACCCCGGTTTTGCCGGTTTTGCCCCGGTTTTGTGCCCTACCCCATTGGTGGCGGTGCGAGTGGCCTGCAAGGCTGGCAAAATAGGGGATCGTCCGTTTTGCGAAGCCCCCTGCCATGCGTCTTTCCCGCTTCCACCTGCACACCACCAAGGAAACTCCCGCCGACGCCGAGCTGGTCAGCCATCGGCTGATGCTGCGCGCGGGCATGATCCGCAAGCTGGCATCGGGCCTGTACACCTGGTCGCCGCTGGGCCTGCGGGTGCTGCGCAAGGTGGAAACCATCGTCCGCGAGGAAATGAACCGCGCCGGTGCAGTGGAGCTGCAGCTGCCGACCATCCAGCCCAAGGAACTGTGGGAAGAAACCGGTCGCTGGGAAAAGTTCGGCGGCCAGCTGCTGAAGATCAAGGACCGCAAGGAGCAGGAATACTGCTACAGCCCCACCGCCGAGGAAGCCATTACCGACTTCGCGCGCCAGGAGCTGTCCAGTTACAAGCAGCTGCCGGTCAATTTCTACCAGGTGCAGACCAAGTTCCGCGACGAAATCCGTCCGCGTTTCGGTGTCATGCGCTCGCGCGAGTTTCTGATGAAGGATGCCTACTCCTTCCATCTGGACGACGCCAGCCTGGTCGCCGAATACGAGAACATGAAGGCGGCCTACACCCGCATCTTCACCCGTCTGGGCCTGGAGTTCCGCGCGGTGCAGGCCGATTCCGGCGCGATCGGCGGTGATGCGTCGCAGGAATTCCACGTGATTGCCGATTCCGGTGAAGACGCGCTGGTGTTCTCCACCGGCTCGGACTACGCCGCCAATGTGGAAGCCGCGATTGCCGCTGATCCGGCAGCGCGCGGCGCCGCCAGCGAAGAACTGCGCAGGATTGACACCCCCACCCAGAAGACCTGCGAGGAAGTCGCCGCGCTGATGGGCATCGCCCTGTTGCGCACGGTGAAGTCGATTGCGGTAATGACCACTGAGAATGAATTCGTGCTGGCCCTGGTCCGTGGCGACCACGAAGTCAACGAAATCAAACTGGCCAAGGTGGCTGGCCTGGCGGATTACCGCATGGCCAGCGAGGCCGAGATTGCCGATTATCTGGGCAGCGAGCCGGGTTTCCTCGGCCCCTTGAATCCGCGCAAGGCGATCCGTGTTGTCGCTGACCGCGAAGTCGCGGCAATGGCCGATTTCGTGGTCGGTGCCAATGAGAAAGGCCTGCATATTGCCGGCGTCAACTGGGGCCGCGACCTGGCCGAGCCGGAAGTGGCCGATATCCGCAACGTCGTGGCCGGCGACCGGGCCCAGGACGGCGGCGAACTGAAGATTACCCGCGGCATCGAGGTTGGCCACGTATTCCAGCTCGGCCGCCAGTATGCGCAGGCACTGAAGGCCACCGTGCTGGACCAGAACGGCAAGGCTGCGGTGATGGCGATGGGGTGCTACGGCATTGGCGTATCACGCATCGTCGCCGCCGCCATCGAACAGAACCACGATGACGCCGGCATTATCTGGCCGGTCAGCATGGCGCCGTGGCAGGCGGTGGTATGCATGATCAACCCGAAACAGGACCCGACGGTAACTGCCGCCGCCGAAGCGCTGCTCGCCGAACTGCAGGCCGCTGGCGTGGATGCCGCACTGGACGACCGCGGCCTGCGTCCGGGCCAGATGTTTGCCGATATGGAACTGATCGGAATTCCGCATCGCATCGTGGTGTCGGAACGCGGGCTTGCCGCTGGTACGGTTGAATACCGCGCACGCAACGCCGCCGAGGCAGAGAATCTGGACCAGGCCACGGTGATCAGCAAGATCATCGGCTGACGTTGATCGCTTATAACGCCGGGACATTGTCCCGGCGTTTTCATTTCCGGATAACATCGAAAACGCTATTAATCTGTCATTACCGCGATCAGCCCGGTATGCTTTGTTGCGCTGCCACGGAATGGCATACACCCCCCAACCCATTATCCGGAGTAGTTATTCGATGAGTATCGATCTGTCCCAGCTGTCGGCCAAAGAACTGGCCGTTCTTATCCGTGACGCACAGAAGCGCAAAACCGTTGTAGCCAAGCGCCAGCCGATTGCCAAGGCCCGCGCCCTGGTTGCCGCTGCGGCAAAGAAGGCTGGTTATACCGTCGAAGAGCTGTTCGGCACCGGCGCCGCCGTTGCAGTGAAGGCCCCGCGTGGCGCCAAGGCCAGCAAGGGCGCTGCCAAGACCGGCCGCAAGCTGCCCAAGGTTGAGCCGAAGTACCGCAACCCGGCCAATGCCGCTGAAACCTGGACCGGCCGTGGCAAGCAGCCGCGCTGGCTGGCCGAATACACCAAGGCAGGCCGCAAGGTTGAAGATTTCCTGATCCAGAAGTAATTATTCTGGAATATGGATTACAAAACGCCGGCAGATTGCCGGCGTTTTCTTATTGCATTTCTGTATTCACAGTCGCCACAAATTGTTTATTGCAGGTACTCGCTGGCCAAACGAACGACAAAGTAGCCCGGGTAAGCACAGCGCACCCGGGAGCTTTGGATTCCGGTGATCCTGCAGACAATCCGCGGACAGCCCCGGGTGCGCTGCGCTTACCCGGGCTACACAATCACCAGCATCCTGCAACGCGGCGCTGGCAGCGCCGCCTGATTACCCCTGGCAGCAACCGCCCCAGTTACAGATTCTTGCGCGCCGGCACCAGCAGGTTACCGAACAGCAGGCCGGCCACCAGCGCCATCACCACATTGACCACGGTCAGCAGCGCCGATTCGCCGGCGCTCACATTCTGCTGCTGGATCAGGCTCAACACCCCGCGCAGGCTGGTACTGCCGGGCACCAGCATGATGATGCCGGGCAGACGGATGATCGCCCCCGGGCGCTGGACGATGCGTCCAAACAGATTGCCGGCGGCAGTCACCGTCATCGCCGCCAGAAAGATGCCGGCCGGCGCGCCCCATTGCTGTCCGCCGTAGCGGGAAATCGCATAACCAGCAACCGAGGCGGCCATTACCCAGAGGTAATCGCGCCGGCTGGCGCGGAACAGCATGGCGAACGCGAATGAGGCGACCAGCACCGAGCCCCATTCCACCCAGTTGGATTGCGGCCGCGAGGCGCGGATGATCGGCTCCAGGCCGATGGAATTGGCGATGGTCACCGCGATCATCGCGCCCACCGTGAGTTTCATGATGGTGGTCAGCGCGCCGGCGAAGCGCGCCGTACCGGACACCCAATGCCCGCTGGCCAGTTCATTGACCGAGTTGGTCAACGCCATGCCGGGCAACAGCACCACCAGCGAGGCGATGATGGTGGAGTTCATGTTCAGCGGCCCGATGAAACTGGCCACCAACACTGCCACAAAGCCCGCCAGCAACGCCGCCAGGGCTTCGCCGGCCTCGCGTGTGGCAACGCGGCGGTCGGTATAGAACAGCATCAGGCCGATCAGCAGACCGGTGATGCCGGCGGTGGCGATATCCAGCCACGGCAGCCGCCACAGGCCGGCCACGCCAGCCGAGCCCAGGGTGAACGAGGCCAGTAGCTGGATCTTGCTGCGCAGGCCACCGTCCTTGTCGAGCTGGCGCAGCGCGGTATGCCCCTGCGCGATCGACATCTGCCCGGCGGAGACCGCATCGGCGATCTGGTCGGCCATGGCCAGCTTGTGCAGATTGGTATCGCCCGGCCCCAGCCGGATCACGCGGGTGATGTCACTGGAGCCGATGGCGCGGGTCGGGTCGCTGAAACTCAGGATCAAGCCGGTCGGGTTTGACCATGGCTCGCAATCCAGGTCCAGCTGCTGCGCCAATGCGACCACTGCCGCCTCCAGGCGCTGGGCAGTTGTGCCATAACTGTGCAGACGCCCAGCCATCTCCGAAACGAAGGCCACACGTTGCGCATAGGTAGCGCGATTGGAAGCAGTGGCCGGGGCAGCGGCAAGGGTTTCGGCAGACATGGCCGCTAGTATCACCTGAAGCGGATGAAATGCTCATCTGGCTTGAAGGGCGGACAGGTTATTCTCCGTAACCAATGGTCACCATGAAAGACATTCCCCCGCCCGATTGCGTTCTGCCCCCCGATGCGGACGGCCTGCTCAGGCTTTCCGGCAATTGGACCTTGGCGACCGCACTGCGCTCCAGCGAGGTATTGCATGCCCAGACCGGGACCGTAACCGGCATCGATGCGCGCGCCATCGACCGGCTGGATTCGGCCGGTGTACTGCTGTTGCTGCGCTATGCGCACAAGCTTGGGCTGCAGGATGACGCGCTGCAGTTCCGCAGCGACCATCAGGCGCTGGTGTGCACCATCGAGGAAGTCGCCGATGAACGCCCCAAGCCGCAACGCGACTACGGCGTCGCCGCCGCCTTGGATCGCCTCGGCCGCTCGGTGCATGCCATTGCCGGCAACATCGTGGTGCTGGTCAACTTCCTCGGCGAGAACCTGGCCAAGCTGGCGCGGCTGTTCCGCCAGCCACGCCGATTCCGGCTCACCGCCGCGGTCAACCAGATGGAAGAGGTTGGCCTGAACGCGGTGCCGTTGGTGGCTTTGCTGTCGTACCTGGTGGGCGCGGTGATCGCCTTCCTCGGCTCCACCATCCTGCGCGACTTCGGCGCGGAGATTTACGTGGTGGAGCTGGTCTCGATCGCCTTCCTGCGCGAATTCGCGGTGCTTCTCACCGCCATTGTGCTGGCTGGCCGTACCGCCAGCGCCTTTACCGCGCAGATCGGCGCGATGAAGGCGCGCGAGGAAATCGACGCCATCCAGACCCTGGGGCTGGATCCGATCGACCTGCTGGTGCTGCCACGCGTGGTCGCATTGCTGATCATGCTGCCCTTGCTGACTTTCGTGGCGATGATCGCCGGCCTCGCCGGTGGCGTCACCGTTGGCGCCTTCGACCTGGATATCCCGCCGCAGATGTACCTGGCGCGCATGCACGACACCATCGAGGTGCGGCACATGCTGGTCGGCCTGTCCAAGGCACCGGTGTTCGCACTGATCATCGCGCTGATCGGCTGCCTGGAAGGCCTGAAGGTGGAAGGCACGGCACAGTCGGTGGGCGAGCGCACCACCTCCAGCGTGGTGCAGACAATCTCGCTGGTCATCATCCTCGACGCGCTGGCCGCGTTGTGGTTCATGCACATGGGCTGGTGATGGGATGAGCACGATGGAAGACGCCAACACCGACGGCAGCGACCTGGCCATCCGCGTGCGCGGGCTGGTCAATCGCTTTGGCAGCCAGACCGTGCACGATGGGCTGGATCTGGACGTACGCCGTGGCGAGATTCTCGGCGTGGTCGGCGGTTCGGGCACCGGCAAATCGGTATTGATGCGCTCCATCCTCGGCCTGCGCACGCCCGATGCCGGACAGATGGAAGTGCTGGGCGTGGATGCGCGCTCAAGCAACCCGGCCGACCGCCTGCGCATCGAGCGCAATACCGGCGTGCTGTTCCAGGATGGTGCCCTGTTCTCCTCGCTGACGGTCGGCGAGAACGTGCAGGTTCCGCTGAAGGAGCATCACCCGGAACTCAGCGAGCGCTGGCACTACGAATTGGCCTTGTTGAAAGTAAAGCTGGCCGGCCTGCCCGCCGACGCCATCAACAAGCTGCCTTCGCAGCTTTCCGGCGGCATGCGCAAGCGCGCCGGCCTGGCCCGTGCGCTGGCGCTGGATCCGCCCCTGCTGTTCCTGGACGAACCCACCGCCGGCCTCGACCCGATTGGCGCAGCAGCCTTCGATCACCTGATCAAGACCCTGCAGGAAGCCCTGGGCCTGACCGTGTTCCTGATCACCCACGACCTGGACACGCTTTACGCCATCTGTGACCGCGTCGCGGTGCTGGCCGACCACAAGGTCATCGCCAACGCACCGCTGCCTGAAATCGAACAACTCGACCATCCGTGGATACGCGAATACTTCCACGGCCCCCGCGCCCGCGCCGCGCGCGGCCTTCAGCACGAGCCCGCCTGATATGGAAACCAAAGCCAACTACGTCCTGATCGGTGCCTTCACCCTGCTCATCGGCGTTGCCCTGCTCGCCTTCGGGCTATGGGCGGCCAAGTACTCCTCCGACCGCACCTGGCAGGAATACCGGGTGGTGTTCACCGAGGCGGTGACCGGTTTGTCGGTGGGCAGCCCCGTGCAATACAACGGCATCGCGGTCGGCTCGATCACCGAGTTGACCCTGGCCCCCGATGATCCGCGCAAGGTGGTGGCCAAGCTGCGGCTCAACTCCACCACCCCGGTCAAGACCGATACCCGCGCCAAGCTGGCCATCACCAGCCTGACTGGACCGTCGATCATCCAGCTCAGTGGCGGCACACCGCAGGCCGCCGCACTGACCGCGGTCAGCAAGGAACCGGTGCCGACCATCGCAACCTCACCGTCGGCACTGCAGAACATCACCGACGTCGCCAACCGCGTGGTCGAGCGCATGGACGAACTGCTCAGCGATGAGAACGTCCGCAAGATCACCACCACCCTGGCCCACCTGGAAACCATCAGCGGCGGCCTGGCCGACCGCGACGAAGGCACCCAGGCCTTGCTGGTGGAAGCACGCGATGCGGCACGCAACCTCAACGTCACCCTCGGTTCGGCCAACGGTGCCATCAAGAACCTGGACGAGAACGTGCTGCGGGAACTGCCTGCAACGATGGACAAGCTTGATACCAGCCTGGCCAAGCTCGACTCCGCCGCCGGCAACGCCGATGCCATCCTTGGCGAGAACCGCGCGGCCATCAACAGCTTTGCCAACGACGGCCTGGCCCAGCTCGGCCCGACCCTGACCGAACTGCGCGGCCTGATCCGCGACCTGCGCCGGGTCAGTGACCGGCTGGAGAACAACCCGGCGCGCTACCTGCTCGGCCGCGACGCCCCGAAGGAGTTCGAACCCAAATGAAGCGCATTTCCCTGATCAAGCTGCTCGCCCCGGCCTGCCTGCTGGCTTTGGCCGGCTGCTCCGTATTGGCCGGCGGCGACCGCCAGTCCATCACCATCTATGCGCCTCAAGTCAGGGTGCAGGCCGATCCCGGCTGGCCGCAGGTCAGCTGGCAGCTGGCCATCGCCAAACCCAGCGCCGCCCGCCTGATCGACAGCCCGCGCATCAACGTGCGGCCAACGCCGGGTGAGCTGGAGGTCTACCGCGGTGCGACCTGGGCGCAGCCGGCCACCGATATCCTGGAAGACACCTTGCTGCGTGGCTTCGAGGACTCGGGGAAGATCGATGCGGTTGCACGCATCGCCACCGGCATCCGCTCCGACTACAAGTTGACCACCGACCTGCGCCGCTTCGAATCGGATTACCGTGGCGGCGAAGTGCCGGCTGCCACCATCGAACTCAACGCAAAGCTCATCCACAGCCTGGACCAGCGCGTGGTTGCTGCACGCACCTTCGTCGTTGCCGAACCGGCTACCAGCGCCGAGATCAGCAGCGTGGCTGCCGCCTTCGAAACCGCGTTGAACAAGACCAGCAACGAGCTGATCGGCTGGACCCTGCTCAGCGGCCAGCGCGATGCGGCACAGCTGCGATCTGGCGGAAAGTGAGATTGATGCGTTCGCCCAACACCCGCACGGTCTTGGGCAGCGCATGCTGGTAGTCGCGCTGGCACTGCCCGCGCATCAGCAGCAGGTCGCCGTGGCCGAGCAGGCACTCGAACTTCTGCGCAGGATCATCGCGACGCCGCAGTAGAAAGCGCCGTGGCGCCCCAAGGCTCAGCGAGGCGATCAACGGCGTCGGCCCCAGTTCAGGCTCGTCATCGCTGTGCCAGCCCATGCTGTCACGGCCATCGCGGTATCGGTTGAGCAGCACGCTGTTGAAGCGACCATCACAGGCCTGCTGCACTTGCTCGCGCAACTCCAGCACTGCCGGCGCCCAAGGATGTGGAAGGAAATCCGCACCCGAATAGCGATAGTGCGCATCGGCATCGCCCATCCAGCAGCTCCGCCGCGGCGAATCAACCCAACGTCCGAACATGCGGATGCGGTGGATTTCCCAGGGCACCTGCGTGAGCAAGGCATGCATCAATGCATCGGCCTGGGCCGATGGCAACCAGGCCGACAGGTGCTGGATATCGGCCAGCACCGACGAGTCGGGAAACAACATCATGAGGATGCGGGGCGATCACACCGCCCCGCCCTTCACTCAGGCACGCCGGAACGGCACGCCGGTCTTTTCCTTCAGCTCGTCATCACTGACACCCGGCGCAGCTTCCACCAATACCAAACCATCGGCGGTCACATCGAAGATTGCCAGGTCGGTGATGATGCGATCGACCACGGCAACACCGGTCAGCGGCAAGGTGCAGTCCGGCAGTATCTTGTGCTCGCCGTTCTTGGCGGTGTGCTCCATCAGCACCACCACGCGCTGCACGCCGGCGACCAGATCCATCGCGCCGCCCATGCCCTTGACCATCTTGCCCGGCACCATCCAGTTGGCCAGATCGCCCTTGTCGGTGACCTGCATAGCGCCAAGAATGGCCAGGTTGATGTGGCCACCGCGGATCATCGCGAACGAGTCGTGGCTGCCGAAATAGCTGGCACCCGCGCGTGCGGTGACGGTCTGCTTGCCGGCGTTGATCAGGTCGGCGTCCACTTCGGCCTCGGTCGGGAACGGGCCAATGCCAAGCAGGCCGTTCTCGGACTGCAGCCACACGTCCACGCCATCGGGGATGTGGTTCGCCACCAGGGTCGGCAGGCCGATACCCAGGTTCACGTAGGCACCATCGGTCAGTTCGCGCGCGGCGCGCTGTGCCATTTCGTCACGGGTCCAGGCCATCTCAGTTCCCCTCCTGACGCACGGTGCGCTGTTCAATGCGCTTCTCCGGCGTTGCGTTCAATACGATGCGATCAACGTAGATGCCCGGCAGATGCACCTGGTCCGGGTCGATGGCGCCCATCGCCACGATCTCTTCCACTTCGACCACGCAGACCTTGCCGGCCATGGCGCAGGCCGGGTTGAAGTTGCGGGCGGTCTTGCGGAACAGCAGGTTGCCGGCTTCATCGGCCTTCCACGCCTTGACCAGCGAGACGTCAGCCTTGAGCGCGGTTTCCAGCACGTAGTGCTTGCCGTCGATCTCGCGGGTCTCCTTGCCCTCGGCAACGATGGTCCCGTAGCCGGTAGCGGTGAAGAACGCCGGGATGCCAGCGCCGCCAGCACGCAGGCGCTCGGCCAGGGTGCCCTGCGGATTGAACTCCAGTTCCAGTTCGCCGGCCAGGTACTGGCGTTCGAATTCCTTGTTCTCGCCGACGTAAGAGGAAATCATTTTCTTGATCTGACGGGTTTCCAGCAGCTGGCCCAGGCCGAAGCCATCGACACCGGCGTTGTTGGAGATCGCGGTCAGGCCCTTGACCCCGCTGTCGCGCAGTGCGGCAATCAGTGCCTCGGGGATGCCGCACAGGCCAAAACCACCTACGGCAAGGGTTTGCCCATCGGCCACGATGCCGGCCAAGGCGTCGGCGGCGCTGGCAAAAACCTTGCCTCGCTGCCGGGTCGGGGAGAGATCGCTCATCGCATCACGCTCACAGTGCTGAAGATGTCCATATTCTAGCCATACCGCAGGGGCAACCCCCTTGGACCTTCGGCCAGCACGCTTTGCCCGGGAAGGGCCAGCCAGCGTGCAGACAGCCAGCGAACGCTTACCCGACTAAACTAGGCAATCTTTCACCTAGCAGGATGCATGCATGCCCCTCCCCGCGTTCAAGGCCTACGATATCCGCGGCCGCGTGCCTGAAGAGCTCAACGAAGACATGGCCCGCAAGATTGGCAAGGCCTTGGCCGCCGAACTCGGTACCGGTCCGGTGGTGCTCGGCCATGACGTTCGCCTGACCAGTCCTGGGCTGCAGGACGCGCTGGCCGCGGGCTTGCGCGGAGAAGGCCGCGAGGTCATCGACATCGGCCTGTGCGGCACCGAAGAGGTCTACTTCCAGACCGGCCACCTGCAGGCCGCCGGCGGGGTCATGGTCACCGCCAGCCACAATCCGATGGACTACAACGGCATGAAGCTGGTACGTGAACAGGCACGTCCGATCAGCTCGGATACCGGTTTGTTCGCCATCTCCGACGCGGTGGCCGCGGACGACTCACAGCCGCAGCCTGCGCGTGCCGGCCAGAACGCCCAGCATGACAAGACGGCTTACATCCAGCATTTGCTCAGCTATATCGATGCCAGCCAGCTCAAGCCCCTGAAGCTGGTGGTCAATGCCGGTAATGGCGGTGCCGGTGCCATCGTTGACCTGCTGGCACCGCATCTGCCGCTGGAGTTCGTGCGTATCTGCCACGAACCCGACGGCAGCTTCCCCAACGGCATCCCCAATCCGCTGTTGCCGGAGAACCGCGAAGCCACCGCCAACGCCGTCCGCGCGCATGGCGCCGACTTCGGCATTGCCTGGGATGGCGACTTCGACCGCTGCTTCTTCTTCGACCACAACGGCCGCTTCATCGAGGGCTACTACCTGGTTGGATTGCTCGCCCAGGCCATCCTTGCCCGCAACCCCGGCGGCAAGATCATCCACGACCCACGCCTGACCTGGAACACGGTCGAAATGGTGGAAGCTGCTGGTGGCGTGCCCGTGCTGTGCAAGAGTGGCCACGCCTTCATCAAGGAAAAGATGCGCGCTGAGAACGCCGTTTACGGCGGCGAGATGAGCGCACACCACTACTTCCGTGAGTTTGCCTACGCCGATTCTGGAATGATCCCGTGGCTGTTGATTGCCGCGCAGGTCTCCAGCAGCGGCTTGTCGCTGGCCGAACTGGTCGAGGACCGGATGACGCGCTTTCCCTGCAGCGGCGAGATCAACTTCAAGGTTGTCGATGCCAAGGCAGCCGTCGCCCGGGTAATGGCGCACTTCGCAGCACTTTCCCCAGCTCTGGATCATACCGACGGTTTTAGCGCCGACTTTGGCAGCTGGCGCTTCAATCTGCGCAGCTCGAACACCGAGCCGCTACTGCGGTTGAATGTTGAAACCCGTGGCGACGGCGCGTTACTTGCAGAGCGCACCGCCGAAATCTCTTCTTTGATCACCGCCTGAGAACCTTCATGAGCCAGATCCTGCCTGTCATCCTTTCCGGTGGTTCCGGCACGCGCCTTTGGCCGCTGTCGCGCGAAGCGTATCCGAAGCAGTTCCTGCAGCTCGCCGGCGAGCACAGCATGTTGCAGTCCACGTGGTTGCGGGTGGCCGATGTCGCCACGCAGGCGCCAATCGTCGTGGCCAACGAAGCGCATCGTTTCGTCGCCGCCGAGCAGCTGCAGCAGGTAGGGACCACACCATCGGCCATTCTGCTGGAGCCGATCGGCCGCAATACCGCGCCAGCCATCGCTGCTGCCGCTTTGGAGGCATGTCGCGATGGCGCTGATCCGCTGCTCCTGGTATTGCCTTCGGACCACCTGATCCGTGATGTAGCGCATTTCCATCGCGCGATCCTGCAAGCCGCCGACATCGCCGAGCAGGGCAAGTTGGTCACCTTCGGCATCCAGCCAACCGCACCGGAAACCGGCTACGGCTACATCAAGGCCGTCGCCGGTGAAGGCGCGCGCGCCATCGAGCGCTTCGTCGAGAAGCCCGACCTGGCAACCGCACAGGACTATGTCACCTCCGGCGAGTACTACTGGAACAGCGGCATGTTCCTGTTCCGCGCCTCACGCTATCTGCAGGAACTCGAGCGCCTGCAGCCACAGATTCTCGCTGCCTGCCGGGCCTCCTGGGAAAAAGCGCGGCGCGAGAGCGATTTCATCCGTCTCGATGCTGATGCATTCAAGGCCAGCCCATCGGATTCCATCGATTACGCAGTGATGGAGAAGACCGTCGATGCTGCCGTGGTTCCGCTGGATGCCGGCTGGAGCGATGTCGGTTCGTGGACCGCGCTGCGCGATGTCTCCGAGCAGGACGCAAACGGCAACGCGCATCGCGGCGACGTGATTGCCATCGACTGCCATGACACCTTCGCTTACGGCGAGCGTTTGATCGCGATGGTCGGCCTGGACGATGTCATCGTAGTGGAGACCGATGATGCGGTACTGGTCGGCAAGTCCGACCGCATGCAGGAAGTAAAGGACGTGGTGGCACGTCTGAAGGCTGATGGTCGCAGTGAAGCGACCTGGCATCGCAAGGTCTATCGCCCGTGGGGCGCCTACGACTCCATCGACAACGGCGAGCGTTTCCAGGTCAAGCGCATCACCGTCAAACCAGGCGGCACCTTGAGCCTGCAGATGCATCATCACCGCGCCGAGCATTGGATCGTGGTCAGCGGTACGGCCGAAGTCACCCGTGGCGATGAAGTACTGCTGCTGGCCGAAAACCAGAGCACCTATATCCCGCTGGGCGTCACCCATCGTCTGCGCAACCCAGGCAAGCTTCCGCTGGAGTTGATCGAGGTGCAGTCAGGCAGCTATCTCGGCGAGGACGATATCGTGCGCTTCGAGGATACCTACGGGCGGGCTTGAGATCGTCAACGGGCTGCAAACAAAACCCCGGGGAAACCCGGGGTTTTGTTTGCAGCTGCATTGGTTCAACGCTATCGCAGGATGGCAGGCTCAAATCAACCGTTCGCGATTTCGCTCATCACCTGATACAAACCCGTCTGCCAAGCCGGTAGCTCGATTCCGAAGTCATGCTGCAGCTTGCGGTTGTCCAGTACCGACCAGGCAGGACGCTTTGCCAGTGTTGGATACTCCGAACTGGAGATCGGCTGTACGGTGGGCGCCTTGGCCAACACGCCCATCGCGACTGCTTCGGCGAAAATTGCCTCGGCAAAACCATGCCAGCTGGTCTGCCCTGATGCCGTCAGGTGCCAGGTCCCGGACAGCTTCCCGGGATGCCGTAGTACCTGCGCAGTGACATCTGCGATCAAGGCCGCAGGTGTCGGCGTACCGACCTGATCGGCGACTACGCGCAACTCATCGCGCTCGGCTCCTACGCGCAGCATCGTCCGCAGGAAGTTGCCGCCGTGCGAGGCATAGACCCACGCGGTGCGAAAGATCAGATGACGGCCGCCGGCTGCCCGCACCGCCTCTTCGCCATCGCGCTTGCTGGTGCCATAGACACCCAGCGGCTCTGTCGCCTCGTCTTCAGCATAAGGCGCCACGCCCTGCCCATTGAACACGTAGTCGGTGGAGTAATGCACCATCGGCACGTCATTCGTCGCGCACCACTGGGCGATCACCCCTGGCGCTTGCGCGTTGGCCCGAAATGCAGCCTCCGGCTCCTGTTCGGCTTTGTCGACCGCCGTGTAAGCAGCAGCATTGATCACCAACGATGGCTGCAGCCGATCCAACAACGTGGGCAGACTGTCAGGCGCATTGAAATCGGCGATCTCGCAATCGCTACCGTCGGCCAGTTGGCCGGTGCGGGTCGTCGCTACAATCGGACCGAGCGAGGCCAGAGCACGCAACAGCTCCTGTCCCACCTGGCCATTACCACCAAAAACCAGCACGGTCATGGAATGTAAACCGGCAGGCGGTCTTCGGCGATATCTTTCAGGAACGGCGCGTTCTCATCCTTGGCGGACAAGGTCGGGCCGCTGATCGGCCAGTCCACACCGATGGCGGCGTCGTTCCAACGAACACCGGCGTCCGCCTCCTTCAGATACACCTCAGTACACAGATAGCTGAACACCGCGCGCTCGGACAGCACCGCAAAACCATGCGCGAAGCCTTCTGGAATCCAGAACTGGCGCTTGTTTTCTGCACTCAGAACAACCGCCTCCCACTTGCCGAAGGTCGGCGAACCACGACGGATATCCACCGCCACGTCATACACCTCGCCCTCCAACACGCTGACCAGCTTGCCCTGCGGACGCGGCCACTGGTAATGGAGCCCGCGCAGCACGCCCTTGGCGGAAGCCGACACATTGCTCTGCACGAACTTGTCGGGCAGACCCAGCGCCTTGAAACGCTCGGCATTCCAGGTTTCGAAGAAAAAGCCGCGTTCGTCGCCAAACACCGCCGGCTCAATGACGACACAGCCGGGCATGGCGGTCTCGATTACTTTCACGGAACAATTCCTCGCTGGACCAGTTTCTGCAGGTACTGGCCATAGCCATTCTTGGACAAGGGCGCCGCCAATGCCTCAAGCTGCTCCGCCGTAATCCAGCCTTGGCCATAGGCAATTTCCTCGGGACAACAGACCTGCAAGCCCTGCCGCGTCTGGATGGTCTCGATGAAATTGGAGGCCTCCAGCAACGACTGGTGCGTACCCGTATCCAGCCATGCATAGCCTCGACCAAGCGGCTCCAGCTGCAGCTTTCCTTCGTCCAGGTACACTTGATTCAGGTCAGTGATCTCCAACTCGCCGCGCGGCGACGGCTTAAGTGCAGCAGCGTAGTCGCTGGCATTTCCATCATAGAAATACAGGCCGGTCACTGCATAGTTGGAGCGCGGGTTCTGCGGCTTTTCGACCAAACCGACAACCCTGCCACTTTCGTCGAACTCGGCGACACCATAGCGCTCAGGGTCATTGACCCAGTAACCAAACACTGTAGCTCCGCTGGTCCGTGCGTCGGCTCGACTCAGTACATCGCGCAAACCATGCCCATGGAAAATATTGTCACCCAACACCAGGCAACTGGGCTTGCCCCCGACGAAATCGCGGCCAATCAAATACGCCTGCGCCAGGCCATCCGGGCTCGGCTGTACCGCGTACTGGATGTCCATTCCCCACTGCGAACCGTCGCCCAACAGCTGCTGGAACAAGGCTTGTTCATGCGGCGTATTGATGATCAGCACTTCACGGATGCCAGCCAGCATCAGTACGCTGAGCGGGTAATAGATCATTGGCTTGTCATAGACCGGCAGCAATTGCTTGCTGACGCCCTTGGTAATCGGATACAGGCGCGTACCAGAGCCACCGGCCAGAATGATGCCTTTACGTTGCGTCATAGTTGCTTCCTTATTGGCCCGCACATCCGCGCAGGCACTGGATGATCGATATCAGGCGTCCGTGCCAATGCGCTGCAGGCGATAGCTACCGTCCAACACATCGTTCACCCATTGCTGGTTATCCAAGTACCAGTCCACGGTGAAACCAATGCCCTGCTCGAAGCTGTGCTTCGGCTCCCAGCCCAGTTCGTCCTTGAGCTTGGACGCATCGATTGCATAACGGCGGTCATGGCCGGGGCGATCGGCAACATAGGTGATCTGTTCGGTGCGCGGCTTGCCATCCGCGCGCGGGCGGCGCGCGTCCAGCAGCGCACAGATCGCCTGCACAACCTGGATGTTCTGCTTCTCGGAGTTGCCGCCAACGTTATAGGTTTCGCCTACCCGGCCCTTGGCCAACACGGTACGGATTGCCTCGCAATGATCGGCGACAAACAGCCAATCGCGCACCTGCTTGCCGTCGCCATATACAGGCAGCGCCTCACCGGCCAACGCCTTGGCGATCACCAGCGGGATGAGCTTCTCCGGGAAGTGGTACGGGCCGTAGTTGTTCGAGCAATTGGTGGTCAGTACCGGCAGGCCATAAGTGTGATGGAAAGCGCGCACCAGATGGTCGGAGGCCGCCTTTGAAGCCGAGTACGGTGAGTTCGGGGCATAGGGCGTGGTCTCGGTGAACTTGCCTGTCTCGCCGAGCGTGCCGTAGACCTCGTCGGTGGACACATGCAGGAAGCGGAACGCATCGGCCTTGTCAGACGGCAACGCCTTCCAGTAATCACGCACCGCTTCCAGCAGACCGAGGGTTCCTACCACGTTGGTCTGGACGAAGGCACCCGGGCCGTCGATCGAACGGTCAACATGGCTCTCGGCAGCAAAGTTCAGAACCGCATCAGGGCGGTGCTCAGCCAGCAGGCCTGCAACCAACTCACGATCGCCGATATCGCCGTGTACGAACAGATGGTTGGCGTCTCCCTGCAGGCTACCCAGCGTCTTCAGGTTGCCTGCATAGGTCAACGCATCCAGATTGATGATGCGGATGCCCTTTGCAACAGCTTCCAATACAAAATTGCCGCCGATAAAGCCGGCACCGCCGGTCACAAGCCATGTGGTCACGCGTTGTTTCTCCTGATTTACTGCTGCAAAAGCAGCGAACAATTCCTACAAGGATATAACGGCAGCACCTGTTGAGCCGCACCATTGACAACTAAATCCTGTTCGTCGAAATTTGTCCGGACATTATAACGCGCGCTGCAGTCACCATACGCGTTCGCACGGACCTACCAACCCGGCTAGAATCGGGAAAATTTGCCCCCGGCCAGCGTCGGCCCCCATCAGCAACCGAAGGACCCCGCAGCACATGAAAATCCTCGTCGCGTACAAGCGCGTGGTGGACTACAACGTCCGCATTCAAGTCAAGCCCGATGGTTCCGGCGTGGTCACCGATGGCGTCAAGCTGTCGCCCAACCCGTTCGATGAAATCGCCCTGGAAGAAGCCCTGCGCCTGCGCGACAAGGGCATCGCCACGGAAGTGGTCGTGGCCACCATCGCCCCGGCCGATGCCCAGGCACACCTGCGCAACGGCCTGGCGATGGGCGCCAACCGCGCCATCCACGTGGTCACCGACCAGGCCATACAGCCGCTGACGGCTGCCCGCACCCTGCTCAAGCTGGTAGAGAAGGAGCAGCCGGACCTGGTCATCCTCGGCAAGCAGGCGATCGACGACGACGCCAACCAGACCGGTCAGATGCTGGCCACGTTGTGGGCGCGCCCGCAGGCCACCTTCGCCTCCAAGGTCGAGATCGCTGATGGCAAGGCCACGGTCACCCGTGAAGTCGACGCCGGCCTGGAAACGCTGGAAGTCGATCTGCCGGCCGTGATCACCACCGACCTGCGCCTGAACGAGCCTCGCTTCATCAAGTTGCCGGACATCATGAAGGCCAAGGCCAAGCCGCTGGAGACCCTGCAGCTGGCCGATCTCGGCGTTGAAGCCGCTGACACGTTCAAGACCACCCAGTACGCCGCGCCGTCCAAGCGCAGCAAGGGCGTGATGGTGAAGGACGCTGCCGAACTGGTAGCCGCACTCAAGCAGAAGGGGTTGCTGTAATGGCCAAGATTCTCGTCATCGCCGAACACCTGGACGGCAAGCTCAACAGCGCCGTGGCCAAGACCGTATCGGCAGCAACCGCAGTGGGCGGCGACATCCACGTGCTGGTGTTGGCCGCCGACCCGGCCGCCATCGCTGCCGAAGCCGCGCAGATCGCCGGTGTCAGCAAGGTGCTGACCATCGCCAACCCGGCCAATGAACATGCGCTGGCACAGGTGCAGGCGCCGCAGATCGCCAAGGCCGCTGCCGGCTACAGCCATGTATTCGGTCCCTCGACCACCACCGGCAAGGATGTGATGCCGGCCGTGGCCGCCCTGCTCGGCGTCAATCAGGTCTCGGACCTGATGTCGATCGAAGGCGCCCATACCTTCAAGCGCCCGATCTACGCAGGCAACGCCATCATCACCGTCGAGGTACCCGCCGACCAGGTCGTCGTCGCCACCGTGCGCGCCGCCTCCTGGCAGGAAGCAGCCAAGGGCAACAGCGCGCCGATCGAAGCGATCAGTGTCGATGCTGCCCTGCCGGGCCACACCCGCTTCATCGGCCTGGCGGCCGGCAAGAGCGACCGTCCGGACCTGCAGAGCGCCAAGCGCGTGGTCTCCGGTGGCCGTGGCGTCGGTTCGGAAGAGAACTTCAAGGTGATCTACGCGCTGGCCGACAAGCTCGGTGCCGGCGTCGGCGCCTCGCGCGCCGCGGTGGACGCAGGCTATGTGCCCAGCGACATGCAGGTCGGCCAGACCGGCAAGATCATCGCCCCTGAGCTGTATATCGCCGTGGGCATCTCAGGCGCCATCCAGCACCTGACAGGTATCAAGGATGCCGGCACGATTGTCGCCATCAACAAGGACGGCGATGCGCCGATCTTTGAGATTGCGGATATCGGCCTGGTGGGTGACTTGTTCACGCTGCTGCCCGAGCTGGAAAAAGCCCTCTAACAAAGGGATGATCCTGCGCTTGATGGGCCGAGCAGATGGTCGGCCCATCTCACATTAGAACTACAAAATTCCCATGAACAATCAGATACAGGGTCGAATCCATGGACCCGACGTTTTGCGTGGACTCGCAGCCTTGGGAGTCATTGTTTTTCACGTCCTGTATCTATCAGGCATCCCCATCCATGACACCGCTGCAGCAATAGCGGGACGTATGGACTTTTTCGTGCGGGTTTTCTTCGTGCTCAGCGCGTTCGCGATTGGCCATGCCTATTACGACCGCATGGACAATGCGCAATCGGTGCGCCAGTTTTATCTCAAGCGGTTCTTCCGTATCGCCCCCCTGTTCTACTTCATGATCCTGGTGGGCGTCATATTCCGTTTGGCAATGCAACAGCCGATGCCGGGGGCACTCGACTTTCTATTGTCCGGAAGCTTCCTTTTCACGCTTATCCCCGGAAAACAGGGCGGCTTGGTCGGCGGCGGGTGGTCGATAGGAATCGAATGGCTCTTCTACTTCCTGTTCCCGATGATGTTGGCCTTGATTCGCAGCGTCCGCAGTGCAGCTTTGGTTTGGCTATTGCTATGCACCGTCGCGGTGCTAAGCAAGGAGTACCTGCAACAGAGTTTCGGCGGTCAGCTGAACGAGTTCGGTGCGCTCAACTTACTGGCACACGGCCAGTACTTCGTGCTTGGCCTACTGATACTGCAACTGACCAGGAAGCAGTGGCCTTCACCGAGCAGCGAAGTGCAACGAAATGCCTATGGCATTGGCTTTCTCATTGTATTGGCCGCCACACTGTATGCGCTGCGCCATCCCTCGAGCCTACCAGAAGAAGTTATTCTTTCGATTGCAGCGCCATTGATGGTCGCATTGTCAATTGCCGGCTTTCCAGCATGGCTGGATAACCGAGCCACGCGCTGGCTTGGCCTTATCAGCTACAGCACGTATCTAGTGCAGTTTCCCTTGATCCAACTGCTGCATATGCATGGCGTTTACGCCAAGCTTTACGCATGGGCTGGCCGCAATGACTTGGCATTCATCGCCGCCACTGCCTTGACTCTGGCGTGCGTGGTCTTGACTGCCGCGGTCACCTACCGGTTCGTGGAAGTCCCAGGCCAACGGCTATACGATCGCTTCCGTCCGGGCCGTGCAGTTGCACAGCCCGTAACTTAATGCCTGTGCTCGAAGGGCTGCCGCAGTCAGCCTTTCTGCAAAGCGAAGGACTGCCCGCATGTGTACTCGCCACGCTTGAGCGTAATCACGTGCGCTCCTGCCACCAGACCGGCGACATCAAGGCGGGCCTCAAAACCCGCGTCAGCCAAACCAGCCTCGCCCAGCGCACGAGCCACATCTTCCCGATGCCCAACTTTTGCTGCAGGCAAGTTGAGTTCCATTACAGGAGCGCCGGGCTGACTCCGTGCCACTTGAACTGTAACGAACCCCGTCAGCACCCCTTGGGCATCCAGCTCCCCGGCGATCCAGCCGCTTAGCGGAATTGGCTGACCTTTTGCCGGAATGGCTCCCTCGACCTTTGCCCCCGCCGCCATTTCCAGATTACAGCCCTGCACTTGTCGCGCCACTCCCGCAGATGTAGCTGGACCTGCGGCCAGCGCAGCCGGCACTGTTGGCTCCGGCACTTGCTCAGTGCATCCAACCAAGGCCAACAGGGCCAACAGCCTCCCCCTTCCGGCACGGCGATGCTCAATTCGCATGCTCGCCCTCTTCTTTGTTTCCTTGCACTTGGCTACGCACAACGTAGCGAGGGCGCCGCTTGACCTCGGAATAAATTCGACCCACATATTCGCCAAGAACACCAATTCCAATCAATTGCACCGCACCGAGGAACAAGATCGCGGCAATCAACGACGAGTAGCCCGGCACCGGGTTTCCATTCACCAATTTAACGACAACAATCCACACTGCATAGACGATGCAGAACAACCCGATGGTGCTACCAATATAGGTCCAGACGCGCAATGGCGCAGTACTGAATGATGTGATCCCCTCCAGGGCGAAGTTCCAAAGCTTCCATCCATTGAACTTCGAAACCCCTGCCGATCGCTTGGGGCGAGAATAATCAACGATATCGGTCGAAAACCCAACCCAACTCAGCAACCCCTTCATGAAAAGCCTGTTCTCAGGCAGTTGTTTGATTGCTTCTACAACTGGCCGGGACATCAGCCGAAAATCGCCAACATTGGCCTCAACTGGACTATCGGAAATTGCGTTGATGATCCTGTAAAAGTAATTCGCGCTCGTGCGCTTGAGGAGTCCGTCGTTTCCACGGTCCACACGCCGAGCTAGTACAACCTGCGCGCCACCCTGGTATTTCTGCACCATGGCAGGAAGAAGCTCGAGCGGATCCTGCAGATCGACATCCATAGGGATGACCACCTCACCGGTCGCCGCATGAATGCCTGCCAGCAGCGCAGGCTCTTTACCAAAATTGCGTGAGAAGTTAATCAAAATGACCCGTGAATCGCGCTCAGCCAGCTCACCGATGATCGCTTCGGTTCCATCAGAACTGCCGTCGTTCACGAAAATAAGCTCAAGCTCATGACCATCAAGACCAGGCAACGCCTGAACCGCCTGATGGAAGATGGGCGCGGCCTCCTCCTCGTTGAAAACTGGAACTACGAGACTGATTTTCAAGTGACCTCCCGAAAAACGATAAACTTGGCGATCAGGAAACCGATGACCAAGCTGATCAATGAGAAACCGACCAATGTGACAAGGGGGTGCAAGGAAAGGCGATCCGCAGCACTTCCCACCACAAAACTGAGCAGCCCCATGGTCAGCACCATTGCCGTATAGCGTTTCAAGCTTGGCCGAGCGTTGAACGTCCAGCGCGCATTAATGAAGAAAGAAACGGTAACCGCAACCACAAAGCCAGAGAGATTTGCGAAAGACTGAGGACTACCAGCCCAGACCAGTGCCGCAAACACACACCAGTGCACAGCAGTATTCAGTCCGCCCGTCACGGCATAGCGCAATATGGGCTGCAGCCATCCCGTCTTCATTGTATTCGCACAGTGCATCGGTAGTAGCTACTGACAAAACCCGGGTTGGCCACATACCACTGCTCACGACTGTTCAGGTATTTGTAGGGATATGTCTTGGGATTGTGGCCAACGTTGATACCGCTCGCGCAACGCTCTGTGCGCCCGATTACCCGAATGTACGAATCACGTTCTTGAAGACTGCGTGCAAATTCGACGTATGCAAAGTTCGCTTGGAATGGGAACCACAGGCTCGCCACTGCGAGCGCTGCCAAGGCATACCTCACCTGCGGCCTCGGAGCGAGCCGAACCACCGCCGCCATAATCAACAGAAACCAGAGTGCCCAAGGAACGATGAACGCACGCGGTTCCGTGTAAGGTGCCGCCACCACTGTGCCGACCGTCAGTATCGAAACGGACCAAGCGAGCACTACCTGCTGCTTCCAACCATGCAGTCTCCACAAATACACACTCGCCACCGCCGCTGCCGATAGAAGCAGACCGCTGGTACGCAGCAGCGCTGTCACGACACTCTGGGCGCGCGAAACGTAGTGATCCAAATCCGCCACCACCGGATACATCTGCGCGTATGCCGCCCGACGAATTCCTGTGGACGGAGCGAGCATTAGGACAACCCACGCGATCAACAACACCAGCATCGGAATCAGTGCACGCAAACGCCAGCTGCTTCGACCATTGATCAGCAGCACCAAGCCGACTGATGCCAACACCGCAGGAGGTACATTCTCAAATGACACCCCCACCAGTGCGGCAAGCGCAATTGCGGTGAGGCAATGTACGTTCGATTCATTTAGACGTTTTTGCGCTTCCGGCGTCCGATAGAACGAGAGCAGCAGCAGTACGAGCAGCATCGGTTGGAAGTATGCAGCGTGTGCTGTTGTCCAGAAAAAAACCTCATAGCTCGGCCAGAACAGCCAGATGAAAGCCAACGAATAGCTGACGACCCCTATAAAAGAACTACGATCACCTTGTTTGCGCGCCCAAATAGCGACAAGCACCACATAACACAGCAGCGCCAAGGTCGACGCAAGGACAAAATAGATTCTAGGAACCCCTAGCCAGAAGATCGCAAGCTGCTCACCCAACCGGGCGTTCCACTGGGATATCTGGTTGAGTGAATGAGCAAACATCCACGCGAAACGCTCAGCTGGCGCAATACCCGTCATATCACGGGTCAATGCAAAATCTTCGCCATTCAGTGGCGACACCATCGCCGTGGCAACATAGACAAGCACCCCTATCACAGCGACAACGGATGGCGTCACTGGGAACGGGAGCGCCAGGGAGGTTTTGGCTTGATTCACTGCGGCTACCTTCATGTCGGTGCAGGTTCCCATCGCGATAATCAACACGATGACCCGTCACGTCACCTGTACCGGGTCCGCAGCGGAGATCAATTCAATCGGAAGTTCCGTCATTGACTCCGCTGCGGTTACTCTGCATTGTCGTCACCCATCATCTACCGACGGGTGACACTTCACTTGTCTCAGAACTTGAGGCGACGGCCATTATCGCAGTAGCTGCCAGAGCCATCAGCAAGCAATGCACGATAGACGCCCTCCGGCAACGACGAGACATCAGCTTCCAGATTGAAGCCGGAATGTTGCAAACCAGTGTTTCCAGTATGGGTGGCTACGTCAGCACGCTCAACGTTGTAAGAGATCGGCAACGTCCAGACCCGCTCGTTGAGCATCAACAAAAGAGTCGGCTCGGCGGACACGCCGTTGCTGCTGCTGGCACCAAGCCAGCCACCCAGGACCATTTTGGCCTTGTTCGATACCTGATACTCAGCCTCATTGCCAAACTGGTTACCATCCAAGGCTTCCAGATTGCAGTTGTTGAACGCAGTGCGTGGTACCTGACGCTGCGCTTCGGTGAGCTCAACCGGAGTAGCTACAACCACTGCGACGGCCGGTGCTGGCTCCTGCGGCGCCGTGGCCGGCACAGCCTGCTGCGCGGCATCCGGGGCCTTGCCGCACGCGGCAAGCACTACAGCGACGGCCAGCGTGCCAAGCATGACTCGGGCGTGGGAGGTGGTGTTCTTCATGGAATCCTTCTCGAAAGGTCAATACGGTTAGGGGATAGATGTATAAAAGGGGCTTTCAACTGAGTCAGCCGTCGCATCAGCGGGACTCACGCCTTCAGACCCATTTCTTTCGTTGATACGTTTGTCCGCGTCACGGCATTCAGCCGCATCGCCAAGATTGCAACCACACAACACCAACGCCGCATCCGCCACTTGCAGGCACGGATGAATGCCATAGTCGGCCCGCGCAACAGCGCTTGTCGATAAAATCTCCAAAACGGTGCTGCCGGCCCTCAATAGCATAAGGAAGTCGCGCCGTTCGCGATAGATATTTCCACATGCTGGAATGCTACCAAGACCTTGGCATCAGCGGACACGGCACCACCAACGCGGGGCCCTGTCATTAGACATCAGCCAAGGGAGGCATTCTTTCACTACATCACCGCCCTGCCAGATGGCTGCAAGACTTGCCAAGTCCGCCGGATCCCCTCCTCCAGCGTAACCCGGGGAACCCAATTCAGTTCCCGCCTTGCGCGATCAACATCAAGAACGATTGCCCGCACATCGAATGAACGACCGGCCTTGTATTCAACAACAAGGGGCGAACCGGTGCAGCTACGGATCATTGCACAAAGTTCGTTCAGGCTAACCCCGATTCCGGACGCTGCATTGAACGCGCCATTTTGACCAGAGTCTGCGGCAAGCAATGTGAGATCGATCAGGTCATCGATAAAGACATAATCGCGGATAGCGCCCCCATCCCCCCATATCTGCACGTCCTGGTCGGCTAGTGCCCGTCCCAGAAAGACCGCCACCGCCCCCTGAGTACCGCTGGTGGATTGACCCGGCCCATATGGATTGGAAGGGCGCATTACCACCGGGTCCAACCACCCCTGCCGATGGAACATCTGCAAATAACGCTCAATCGCAACTTTGACAATGCCGTATGACGAAATTGGCTCAAGAGGGTGCTCCTCAGGGACCGGCAAGGCTGTGGGGTTGCCATATACCGTACCGCCAGAAGAGAAATAGCAGATCCTGCGGACCCCATTTGCCTTCATGCGTTTCAACATGGAAAGGGTCCCGAGCAGATTCCCTTCCACGTCCCCAACCGGGTCCGCATCAGCAGTACTCGGAACACTGCAGCTGGCCAGATGAAACACCTGGTCTACGCCCTGCAAGGCCTCATCCAACACGACTTCATCATCAAAGCGGGCCTGCAGGTACTGGACCTGCAATAGGCGAAGATCATCGCGAGGCATGGAACGGTCGAGCACAGTCACCTCATCGCCGCGACCTTGCAACGCCTGTACCAACCGGGAGCCGATGAAGCCGTTACCGCCTATCACCAGTACTTTCATGGCATCAGTTGACCTCAGTCGGCACAGATCGCAGACCGAAGTGCGTCCGCACCTTGTCCTCATAGGCCGCTGCCGCAGCTCGCGTCGCTGAGCTCAACGGGAAAAGCCGTTGCGCATGCGCATGCAGACTACGAATCTCGTCCAAGTGCCCCTGTGCCTTGGCTCCCAGCGTCACGCTGCTCCCATGACGACGGTGCTGATTGTGCGCCGTGGCATTGAAGCTCAACCCACCCTCGCGCAACAGCAGCAGGTAGACCAGCCAGTCTCCCGCAATACGATACTTGGTGATTTCCTCCAGGTGGGCCTGCATCACCTTCAACAGCGGCTCCCGACGGAACAGCACAGCGCTGACATTCGGCAACGTGTTCTTGACCGCCAAGCCCGCTTCAACCTCCTCCATACCCATAGCGGAGTAGCCACTTCTCCAACGATCAAACGAGAGATCGTTGGTGTACTCAAGATAATCACCCGCCATCACTTCGCCGAATTCATCAATCTGCTCGGACTGCGAGTAGGCAAGCACAGAGCGCGGATTGGCTTCCAACAGCGCGACCAACGAGCGGAGGAATGCTGGCTTGGAAAGGTCGTCCGCCTCGGCAATCCAGACATACTCGCCGCGCGCAAGAGTGACGCCCTTCATCCACTGCCGGAATACCGAACCACTATTCTCCTTGGACGCATCCAAGCGCGGTTCCGGATCCAACTTCGGCCACAACCGCTCAAGCTCCTCCAAGCTCCCGTCGCTGGAGGCATCGTCTAGGACGATAACTTCATACAGTGGAAAATCCTGCCCGTAGATCGAAGCCAAACGCTCCTCAAGGTAATGCGCATAGTTATAGTTCGGCACTACCACGGAGACGCGCGGGATGCGGAACTTGGCCAGCGCCAGCAGATCGATCAGGTAGCTCCGGAACGAAAAGTCCGCACTCACCAATCGACGCCCGGCACTCCCGGCGGTACGGCGCAACGTATCATCGTCGATGAGCTGCGCCAAAGCGGCACCGAACTCTCGCACGTCAGCAGTGGGCACGACCAATCCTGCACAATGTTCCGCCACCAGGTCGGCACCACCACCACTGCCAGCGAAAGCAACAACCGGCAGTTCAACTGACAATGCCTCCAACACCACCGACGGGAACGGATCCTCCCTCGAGGCCAACGCGTAGACATCCGAGCCGGCGTAATAGTCATCGGTATCAAAATCAAGACCGACAAAATGGAACCGCCCCGACACGCCGCTCCGCCGTAGAATTCTCTCTACGGCTTCACACGCTAGCTCTTCTCGATGGCCCACCCACACAACATGCACATCCGGGCGCTTGGCGAACGCGCCTACGAAGGCCTCCGCCAGCAGGTCCACCCCCTTGCGAGCATCCGCGTAGCCCACCGACAGCACTATGCTGTCAGTTGATTTGAGGCCGAGCCGCTGCCGCAAAGCCGATCTCGCGGCACCGCGGTCGCGGCGCCCTCTATACCGATTGGGAGCAAACAGCCCTTGCGGCAGCTTGCTCACTTTGGACCGCCCCGCCTCGTCGAGGAATTCCTGCAGGCCGCTACCAACTGCGTCCGAAGCCACCACAATATGGCTGGCGACACGCGAGATATCGGCAAGCGCCGCTTGAAGCCCATAGCTCTCAATAACCCCCGGCATCTCATGAATCAAAGAGACAACGGTAATTCCCGCGTCGCTCAACGCCTGTGCTATGCGCCCACTAACGGCGGTATTAACGAGGGCAGAACCAATGCCAAGGCGCCGCAGTTCCCCTACAACCGAGGCAGGATCGCGATCTCCTACCAGGTGCACAGTCGCGCACTCGGCAAACTGCGGCTGCAGACGGCCATCCTCCAACAGTACGACATGCACATCCAAGCCCAGACCGTCGGCCATTTTCCGGGCCATGTTCAGAGCCAGGTACTGTGCGCCATGGGGATGTGCGTCATGCGACACCAAAGCGATCCGTGGCCGTCCCGAGCCCGCGGTAACATTGCGAGTAGCCTGCAAGTATGCATACCCGTAATAGCGGTCAGGCTCCAGATGCGCGCCTTCTGCCCACTCATTCCAGGCATTGATGAACACGACGCTTTCGCCCGCCACAGGCTTTGCCAGGGCAAACTCTCCAGCCGTCTCAAGCCAGCGCTGATACTCTGCCGGCGATGAATGGGCGAATGTATAACCACGTCCAGGTTTGCGAGCTTCGTTATCCCAGCGCGGCGCGACACCCTTGAACAGCGGATAGTCCTCGTTTGGCCAAGACTTTGATCGCTCAACCATTTCCCGGTAGTCAACAACATAGCCTTCGTAGCGCGGATTGGCGATATCAAGGGTATGGTTGACGCTCGACAAACCACGAGCGACCTTGTGCGGCGGGAACTCAAGCGCCGCATCAAAACCGTAGGTGCGCGGATCGTCCACATCGAACTGCACCATTGCAATAAACAACTCTCCCAAACCTTGCTCACGCGCATAGGTTCGCCACACTTCGAGCGACTTGCGCGCATCAGGTAGTAGCGAGGGCCGATAGATGATCAACAGCGGACGGCCATCTATCCGGATATAGCGCGGATCAGACAAATAACGCAGCGCATCACGAATAAAGCCAATGTCGTTATCAGCAGTATAGTTCTGACCGATCAGAACGTCATTTTCGTGACCATCCCATCGCCGAGTCCAGTTTTCGTTCGCCCAACAGATACAGAACGGCAAGTCTATTTCTGGATGGGCGAGCAACTCGTCCACCGGCCTTTCCATAAGGCGATGACCGGAGAACCAATAGTGGTGGAAACAAAAACCATGCACACCATACAGCTTTGCCAGTTCAGCCTGCCGTTGCATGACTTCGATTAGACGGAGGTCATAGAAGCCCAACTCTCCGGGCAGATGCGGCTGCCGATGCCCTTGGAACTGCGGCACAGCCTTGCTGACGTTTGTCCACTCCGTGAATCCTCGCCCCCACCACGCATCGTTCTCAGCGAACGGATGAAACTGCGGAAGATAGAACGCAATGGTCTTAAAACGAAGGGTTGCCGGCGGCTGCAGCGTCGCCGACAACTCGACATACTCCGGCCCACGCACTCCCGCCGCAGTGTCGAACCCTTCCGCATAGATCCGGGCGACAGCTGAAACTTTGACTCCCTCAGCCACAATGGGTGCAGCTGCGGCGGGAGGCTCCTGCGCACCATCGCTGACCAAGGCAAACTCCTGACCAGCGCCGAACGTTCTCCAGCGACGGTAGGCATTTGTGTTACTGAAAACAAATCCGCAGTTCCGGAACAGAAAGTCCTTCAGTGCAAGCCGAGCATGCCAACCCGGTACCGCCATATAGATGCGGCGCGCAACTGCCCCCAGTCTTCCCACCTTCTGATCCTGATGCATCGTTTTACAGGTGCCTCCTAGCACTTCCAGATAGTTTTCTCAGCCAAGCAGTGTAACGCCAACTCCGCGAACCTTTAAGCAGTTCCACATCTCGCTCGCGGTGTTCGCTGATCAGACGCTGCTCTGCAATTGCCAACTGAAGCTGTTGGTTCTCATGCTGGGCCTGCTCGCTCCGCGCCAATGCGTCGGTCAGATCAACTTGGCGACGGTCACTGATCAGCTGCCGTTCGGCAGCTGCCAACTCAAGCTGCTGACTATGGCGCTGCGCTTGCTCGCTTCGGGCCAGCGCGTCGGTCAAATCAGTTTGGCGACGATCACTGATGATCCGCTGTTCGGCGGCTGACAACTGCAATTTTTGAACCATTTCCTGCATCTCACCCCGCAGACCCGCAGCAGCGGTCAACTCGGATCGCAGCGAAACAATCTCATCCCGCAGGTTGCCTGCAGATTTTATGTGGTCCAGTACCATCTCCTGCGATTCCGCCAACATCCGCTCCAGCGAGCGAATTCGTTCCTCAGTCGCAATGGCCTCAGAAAGCTGGTTGCGCACTTCAAACAACTGCGCCTTGAACTCACCGAGGTCGGAAGATTGGTTGCTCGCCACTTCGGCCAATAAATCGCGACTCTGCTCGAACGCACTCTGCAAACCCTCCAGCCGGCGCTCCTGGGAAAGTCGATCACTATTCCCCTCCCTCCGCACGTCATCCACCAACGAGCCCAGTACTGACAGAGAGGAAAGCACTTCATTTCGACTATCACGCAACCGACCCACCTCGACAGCATGCGCCTCTTTGACAAGATGCATCTCATCGCTCGCGTGCGACGCCAATGCAACCTTGTCTACTTCCAACTGCTGAGCATATGCATTCAAGCTCTCGAGCTGAGCGCGCAGTTGAGCAACTATCTGATCATATTGACGGTCCGCCCCATTTTCCCTCAAGCGCCCCATCTCTGCCTCCAATCGAAGCAGCTTCAGATCGGTTGCCTGCACTCGCTCGGGCAGATGAACCCCGTAGAAAGCAGCTGCATCAAGACCATGGACCTTCAATTCGAAAAAGGTAGATTTTTGCTCCGGAAGCACATCATCGCTGGCCACAACCAGATCGTACAAAGGCCGACTAAGACCATTGGCCCATTCACTCGAATCCAGCCCAGTACCGGCGATCGAGTCGAACCCGACCACCCCCTCTGCGATAAGCAAGGATCCATACACGACTCGCTGCGAGTACACGTATTTCTGCTCGAAATAACGACTAACCAGCTCGATCAACTCGTGCCGGAAGAGTTCCTTGACGTGATAAGGATTAACATAGCCAGGGTCGATGGAGTAATGCTGCTTGTTTGGACTGGACATGACGAGCAGCCCACCTGGACGCAGCACTCGCCGGATCTCCGACAGCATTTCCTCATGTTGGTCGTGGTGCTCGATAGTCTCAAAACTAACCACTACATCCACGGAGTCATCTTCTAGAGGAAGGCTTGCAGCAGACGCCTCAATGAACCGCGCCTGCTCGGAGCCATAGCTGCTGGCGGCGTGCGCCACAGCCTCGGCGGAAATGTCTATTCCGACTACAGAAGCAGCACCTTTGGATAGAATATGGCTCCCATAGCCTTCGCCACAGGCCACATCCAACACCTGCTTGCCTGCACAGAACGTCGCAGCGAAATGGTAGCGATGCAGATGTTCGAATGCGATCTGCCCGGTAACCTCAGGCATGAACCGTTCGCCGGTAAATGCCAGGTCCTCTTTGCCTTCCTCAATTTGATTTTCCACTGGCCACCTCATTACGTAATTGCCACTAAAACCAAACCATCAACTCGAAGCAATTTTCTCGCGCTCGACTGTCAAACACACCCGTTGCATCGGAGCTCCGAAAATGCCGAGGCATAGTCCACGCGAATGCACGTGAAAGGCGAGCGCATCGTGGACCCAGTGATGCTGCACATGTTTTTCCTGATTGCCATCAGCGACCGCCGCGCTCATTGTGTAGTCACCTTCGCGCAGGACCGGCATTCGAAAATCAAAAGTCGCCGTCAATAGTTCCCCAGCGTTCACTACAGGCGGTGCTTTAACCGAGGCCACGAAAGTATTGTCCGCGAACAATGTCTGCCCCAGCCGATCGTAGACCTCAAACCCGATAATCGGCGAAGTCAACTCCTGCCTTGCCCGACAGCGGATCTGCAACCGAACAGGCTCACCACCAATCACCCACGACAGTGGGTTCCCATCCAGATCAACGAATGCAGCCGATTCAACCTGAGCCCCGCCCAATCCAAAGGATCTATCCGCGTCGAACTCAAACACCCGGATCTCGTGACGAAGCGTGCTCGCATTGATCAGATCCTGGCGAAAGTCCCTTGGCGCCATACCCGCATGGTCAGGAGACAGCATCTCCATAACGATTGTTGGCGGCGTGGATTCGGCGACTGGCTCCAACGGCTTTGGCTCGGGAACGGGAGCTGCACTGCCCATCTCAACGGAATAAAGATCTTCCAGATATTTGGCGGTTACTTCCTTGGGTGATCCATCAGCAACTACCTCCCCATTCGCCAGCCAGACCACTCGATCACACAGATTGATCACTGCAGCCGTGTCATGCGACACGAACACAACTGTCCCGTCCTGCATAAAGTTGCGCAAAAAGCGCATGCACTTCTGCACAAAGAACGCATCGCCAACGCTTAGCGCCTCATCAATCACCAGGATGTCTGCGTCAACGTGTGCGATCACCGCGAACGCCAACCGGACGAACATACCGCTTGAGTAGGTCTTGACCGGCTGATTGATGAAATCACCGATATCGGCAAACTCTACAATGGAGTCATATTTGCCTTGCAGCTGCTCTTCCGACAAGCCGAGCAACGCCCCGTTAAAAAAGACGTTCTCTCGCCCGGTAAAATCCGGATTGAAACCAGCCCCGAGCTCCAGCAGCGGCGCCACACGACCGTCGACCAAGATTTGACCTGAAGATGGAGACAGCGTCCCGCTCAGCAGCTGCAAAAGGGTCGACTTGCCTGAACCATTGCGACCAATGATTCCGACTGTTTCACCCTTGCGAACTTCGAAAGAAACATCCTTGAGAGCACTAAACCGGCGCCCGTATGACCTCCCCTCGCCACCTACTGCGCGGGCAGCGCGCGAGAACAGGACCTCCTTCAATCGGTCCTGGGGGGAGCCATAGACCTGATAGTGCTTGGAAACGCCGTCGACCTTGAATACCACCGGATCAGATGACATCGGCGAAACCTTCTCTCGTCTTCTGGAAGAATGCAAAACCCGCCATCGCAATCACCAACCCTATCAATAGACTCACCCCAAAATAGGTAAATGATGGAATCTTCCCGAACATCAGGACGTTACGCGACGCCTCGAGGACGCTGGTAAGCGGATTAGCTTCGATGAAGGGCCTATAGCGTTCGGGAATTGAATCAAGTGAGTAGAAAACCGGCGACAGAAACATCAGCAACGTTGCCAGAGTACCCGTGATCTGTACAACATCGCGAAAATAGACCCCGATGGCCGCCAGAAACCAAGATATTCCCAAACAGCCAAGGAGCAAAGGCAACATAACCACCGGAAAGAGAATTGCTGTCCATGGCAGTGTTACGCCCATACATAGCTGAGCGATAGTCAATACCAACCAACTGACGGAAGCATGAAACATTGCCGAGCCCAGCGTAACCCAGGCATAAACCTCCAGCGGAAACACGACCTTCTTCACGTAGTTCGCGTTCCCGGTAACCAGAGTAGGCGATCGATTGATACATTCAGCCACTACGCCATGGACGATCAATCCAGAGAACAGAACCAGAGCAAAACCAGCACTGGTATCAAAGCCTTTCCACTTGGCTTTGAACACAATCGAAAAAACGAAGGTGTACAGGACCAACATCAGCAACGGCGTGATGAATGACCAAGCCAGACCAGCAAATGAACCTCGGTAGCGCCCAACAATCTCGCGCTGGATGAGGCGATAGATGAGTTGCCGGTGCTCGATGGGCGAGCGCAGGAATCCCGCCATCGGACGACGCTGCGCTGACGCATAAGGCCTCAGTCCTGTCGCATTCGTCTGCGCGAGATCAGTCATTTCAACGCCCAGCCCAGATCCGCCCGCAAATCCTCAATGTCCTCAACACCCACACTCAAACGAACCAACGCATCACTGATGCCCAGCTGGTCGCGACGCGCCACCGGAATCGAGGCGTGGGTCATCACTGCAGGATGATTCACCAGGCTTTCCACGCCGCCGAGCGACTCGGCCAGCGTGAACAGCTCGGTGCGCTCGCAGAAACGCTTGGCTGCCTCGAAGCCGCCCTTGAGCACGATCGAGACGATGCCGCCGTAGCCGGCCATCTGCTTGCCCGCCAGTTCATGCTGCGGGTGCGAAGCCAGACCCGGGTAGATCACCTTTTCCACTGCTGGATGGGTTTCCAGCCACTTGGCCAGCTCCATCGCGTTGGCGCAATGCGCCTTCATGCGCAGCGGCAGGGTCTTCAGACCACGCAGGGCGAGGAAGCTGTCGAACGGGCCCTGCACGCCACCGATGGAGTTCTGCAGGAAGGCCATCTGCTCGGCGAGTTCGGCGTTGTCACCGACCACCACCATGCCGCCGACCATGTCGGAGTGGCCATTGAGGTACTTGGTGGCCGAATGCAGCACCAGGTCCGCACCCAGCTCCAGCGGGCGCTGCAGCATCGGCGAGGCGAAGGTGTTGTCCACCACCACGATCAGGCCATGACGCTTGGCGATGGCGGCGACCGCGGCGATGTCCACGATCTTCAGCATCGGGTTGGTCGGGGTCTCGATCCATACCATCCTGGTCTTGGGCGTGATCGCGGCTTCGAACGCGGCCGGGTCGGTCAGGTCGACGAAGCTGAAATCCAGCCCGGCGGTGCGGCGACGCACACGCTCAAACAGGCGGAAGCTGCCGCCGTAGATGTCATCCATCGCCACCACGTGGCTGCCGGCATCCAGCAGCTCGATGACAGTGGAGCTGGCGGCCATGCCCGAAGCGAAGGCAAAACCACGCGTGCCGCCTTCCAGCGAGGCCACGCAGCGCTCGTAAGCGAAGCGGGTCGGGTTGTGCGTGCGCGAGTACTCGAAGCCCTGATGCTCGCCCGGACTGGACTGGGCATAGGTCGAGGTCGCATAGATCGGCGGCATGACCGCGCCGGTGCTGGGGTCAGGCGATTGCCCGCCGTGGATGGCCAAGGTGGCAAGCGACAGGCTGCGCTCGCCGTCCTGGCTGCGTGAATGCTGATCCGTCATAAGGGCTTCCAGCTAAAGGGGCGAAATTCTATCAGTCGTGTCTGAATCTACCGTTGCCCCCTCTTTCGAGGGGGACCTGCGAGCCTTACTGAACCCTGCGACGCAGGTAGTTCAGCAGATCGATACGGGTGATCAAACCGAGAAATGCGTCACCATCGGTGATGATGGCTACCTGGCCGCGGTCAAACACCGGCAGCAGGGCTTCGATCGGCGATTTGACGTCCAAGCGGTCCAGTTTGCTGACCATGGCCACCGACACCGGGTCACGGAAACGGGCTTCATCGCCATATACGTGCAGCAGCACGTCGCTTTCGTCGATGATGCCGACCAGCTGGCTGCCATCCATCACCGGCAACTGCGACACGTCGTACAGCTTCATGCGCTGGTAGGCGGTGGTCAGCAGGTCCTTCGGGCCCACCACGACAGTGTCGCGCTGGCTGTACGGGCGCAGGATCAGGTCGCGCAGGTCGCCGAACTGCGGGCGCTCGAGGAAGCCGTTGTCCAGCATCCAGTAGTCGTTGTACATCTTGGACAGGTACTTGTTGCCGGTATCCGGCACCAGCACCAGCACCTTCTTCGGCGTGGTCTGCTCGCGGCAATACTTCAGCGCGGCGGCCAGCAGGGTGCCGGTGGACGAGCCACCGAGGATGCCCTCCTTGCCCAGCAGTTCACGCGCGGTGTGGAAGCTCTCGGCATCGCTGATGGCGTAAGCCTTCTTGACCCGGCTGAAATCGGCGATATCGGGCAGGAAATCCTCACCGATGCCCTCGACCAGCCAGCTGCCGGACTTTTCGTTCAGCGTGCCGTCGTTGATGTACTCGGCCAGGATCGAGCCAACCGGATCCGCCAGCACCAGCTCGGTCTTGGGCGAAAGCTTGGCGAAGGCGCGCGACAGGCCGGTCATGGTGCCGGAGCTGCCACAGCCGAACACGATGGCGTCCAGATCACCGCCCATCTGCTCGATGATCTCCGGGCCGGTGCCGAACTCGTGCGCGGCCGGGTTGTCCGGATTGCCGAACTGGTTGATGAAGTAGGCGCCCGGGGTACGGTCCGCGACGGTCTTGGCCAGATCCTGGTAGTACTCCGGGTGGCCCTTGGCCACGTCCGAACGGGTCAGCACCACTTCGGCGCCCATGGCCTTCAGGTTGAAGATCTTCTCCCGGCTCATCTTGTCCGGAACCACGAGGATCAGCTTGTAGCCCTTCTGTTGCGCCACCAGCGCCAGGCCCAGGCCGGTATTGCCGGCGGTGCCTTCCACCAGCGTAGCGCCGGGCTTGAGATCGCCACGCTTCTCGGCGGCCTCGATCATCGACAGGCCGATACGGTCCTTGATCGACCCACCCGGGTTGGCACTCTCCATCTTGAGGTACAGCTCGCAGACGCCGGCATCCAGGCGCTGGGCCTTGATGATGGGCGTATTGCCAATGAGTTCGAGGATGGAGGAATGGATGGGCATCGGTTGACTTCAGATCGCGCCGCACTGCGGCCGGACCGATGATTATCCGTTGGTTGTGCGCGAAAGTCAGGTAACCCCACCTTCAGGCAGCAGGCCAACACTGCCAAGTGACGCGGACAATGACGGCCGACGAGGAGGCCGCCACGGTCCGCGACATAAACGGTCCAGCGTGGGGAAGGTTCAGTTGATGCTGTTTTCGTAAATCCGCAGGAGCTTCTGCTTGGCCAGCAGTTTTTCCCGTTTCATCTGTCCCAGGGTTGCCCCATCAATCGGGAGCACACCCAGCTCCGCGTCCATGCATTTCTTGTTCAGCTTCTTGTGCTGTTGGTAGAGCTGCTTGAACTCCGGGTTGGCCTTGGCCAATGCGTCGATTTCACTCTGCGGCTGCCCTTCGAACATGACTACCTCCTTCATGCAGAAACAAGAACGCCCCGGCCTGGCGGCACGGGGCGTTGCTGGATTGGAAAGCCAAGCCGCTCACCGTGGCACCACCAACCATCCTCCGGCCAACCTGCCAGGAGCTATCGGTTACTGGTTCGCGCCACGCTTGCACCGGCTCGGCCCTCCGTTGTCCGGACGACGAAAGTGCCGCCCGGACAATTGACCCTACGCCTGCAAAAAGGTTCCGGCAAGGGCTATGCGGAAACGCTTACTGAATATTCAAACCGATCCGCATTCAGTCTCACGCGAATGACAAAAACCTAACAAGTTCAGCCATTTAGGTTTGTCACGGCGCGATAATGACTTCCGCTGAACGTGCCCGGGTAGAGGCTGCTTTCTTGCCCGTCACCTGGATGCGGTTGGCCGCCACGCCGCCTGCCACCAGCGCGTCCTTGAGCGCCTGCGCACGCCGCTGACCAACGCCATTGGCGCTGTCATAGGCTTCGATGGTGACCCGGCCCTTCTTGCCGATGTTCAGGTACTCGGCCAGCGCCTTGGCCTGGTTGCCGGCAGCGGCGGACAGCGCCGCCTGGCCAGCCGCGCACGCATCGCCGCAGAAGGTGTAGATCTCGCCACGGCCGTCGAACTTGGAGGCCGGCAGCTTCTGCCCGGACACCAGTTCGGCTTCCTCGCGGGCCAGCTTGGCCGCATTCTGCTGGGCCGTGCTCAAACGCGCCTGCTGGCGACCGGCGACGCTGGTCAACGCAGTCTCCGCGTCCTGCCGGGCCAAGGTCTCGGCTTCGGCCGCCAGGCGCAGGCGCTCGGCCTCCTCGGCCTGGATCTGGGTCTGTACCCGCAGCTGTTCGGCTTCCTGACGGGCACGGGCAGCATCGCGGCGGCTGGCCTCGATCAGCAACTCGCTGCGGGTGCGCTCCAGTTCGTCGGCCTCACGGCGCGCCAACGCCGCGCGGCTGGCCGCCTCGGCAATCGCGACACGGCGCTCGGCCAGGTAACGGGCGTCATCCAGCTCCTTGCGCTTGGCCTTGGCCAGCGCCGCGATGGCTTGCTGTGCCTGCAGCTTCTCGAACGAGGCCACGTCGGCCGTGGCCATGTCGGACTGCAGCACCAGCAGACGCTGGTTCAAGGTCGCCACCGCCGGGTCTTCCGCCGCCAGCGCCAGCAAGGGCATGGCCAACAGGCCGACAACCACCAGATTCCTGATCCGCATCAACGTCCCTCCCCTGTCGCCAACTGGCGTTGCAGCTGTGCAACCTCGGCCTTGCGCTGGGCCAGCTGGGCCTGTGCAACGGCTTCCTCGCTTTGCGCACGTGCCAGATCGGCGTCGGCTGCTGCGCGCAGCGCCAGGATCGGCGCCTGCTTGCGCTGCCGTCGGTCGCCAGCTGCCTGCTGGGCCTGGCCGAGCTGCTGGCGGGCCATCGCCATCGTGTCCGGCGCGTACTGATCGGCGTCGGCACGGTCGGCCTTCTCGACGGCCTGTTGTGCAGCAAGCAATTCCATTGCGCCCGGATCCTGCGCGAAAGCACTGCCGCATAGCACGAATGTGCAGGCGGTAGCACACAGGAATCCTCTTAATTGTGCGAAGCTAGATTTCATTGGGGAGCCGTGGCTTGGGTGACTGAGCACGGCCATTGTGGTCAAGCCTGAGGCGTGCTTGCAACGGCACGCCGCCGTTTGTTGGGGAAAATTTCGCATGGATATCGGCTATTTCTTGAAGCTGATGACCGAAAAAAACGCTTCGGACATGTTTTTGACCACCGGAGCGCCGGTTTACATCAAGATTGAAGGCAAGTTGTACCCGCTGGGCAATACCGGCCTGCCGCCGGGGATGGTCAAGAAAATCGCCTACTCGCTGATGGACGAAGGCCAGGTGCCGCAGTTCGAGCGCGACCTGGAACTGAACATGGCCATCGCCCTGGCCGACGCCGGGCGCTTCCGCGTCAACGTGTTCAAGCAGCGCGGTGAAGTCGGCATGGTCATCCGTGCGATCAAGAGCCGCATCCCCAGCATCGAGGAGCTCAACCTCCCGCAGGTGCTGAAGGACGTGATCATGACCCCGCGCGGGCTGGTGCTGGTGGTCGGTTCGACCGGCTCGGGCAAGTCGACCTCGCTGGCCTCGATGATCGACCACCGCAACAGCACCTCGACCGGGCACATCCTCACCATCGAGGACCCGATCGAGTTCCTGCACAAGCACAAGCAGTCCATCGTCAACCAGCGCGAAGTCGGCCTGGATACCCACGCCTTCCACAACGCGCTGAAGAACGCGATGCGCGAGGCACCGGACGTGATCCTGATCGGCGAGATCCTTGACGCCGAGACCATGGAGGCAGCCATCGCCTTCGCCGAGACCGGGCACCTGTGCCTGGCCACGCTGCACTCCAACAACGCCGACCAGACGATCGAGCGCATCCTCAACTTCTTCCCGGAAAGCGCACACAAGAACGTCTTGATGAACTTGTCGCTGAACCTGCGCGCGGTGGTGTCGCAGCGCCTGGTCAAGGGCAAGGACGGCCGTCGCCGCCCCGCAACCGAAGTACTCATCAACACGCCGATGATCCGCGACCTGCTGCGCCGTGGCGAGGTGCACACCATCAAGCAGGCAATGGAAGACTCGCTGGAAGAAGGCATGCAGAGCTTCGACCAGTGCCTGTTCCGGATGGTGAAGGACGGCATCATCGAGCAGGAGGAAGCGCTGCGCGCCGCCGACTCGCGCGATGGCCTGGCGCTGAAGTTCCGCCTCTCCGAAGGTGGCAGCGGCGAGCATGATCCGTATGCGGATTTCGCGGTATCGGCACCGGCGGCAATCACGCACGGGTTCTGAGCTGGCGGCTCATGCAACAGAAAGCCCCGCATTGCGGGGCTTTCTGTTTGTGCTGCAGCCATGAGCCAAGCCTGACTGCCGTGGCTTTTGTGGGAGCGGCGTAAGCCGCGAAGCCACTGATGGATCCGGACACCAACTTCGCCGGGCATTGGGTGATCTGCTGCTTCGGATGCAATGCCGGCTTCGCGGCTTGCGCCGCTCCCACAACCACCAGCCCTCTTAGACCGCGTCGATCTGGTTTTCCGGGCGCGCTGCGTCGAATGCCGGCAGCGCCAGGCAGGCCTCTTCAATCCGCTGCAGGGTTGGATACGGCGTCAGGTCCAGATGGAAGCGACGGGCGTTGTACAACTGCGGCACCAGGCAGCAATCGGCCAGACCCGGCTCTGCGCCGTGGCAATAGCGGCCGATGTCGAACGAACCTGCCAGCATGGTCTCCAGCGCGGCAAAACCGGTGCGCATCCAGTGCAGCGTCCACTCGTCGCGCTCGGGCTGCGGCACGTTCCATTCGCGATCGAAGAACTGCATCACCCGCAGATTGTTCAAGGGGTGGATGTCGCAGGCAACCTGCTGCGCCAATGCACGCACACGCGCACGGCCACCGGCGTCGGCCGGCAACAGGGCAGGCTCGGGAAAAACCTCGTCCAGGTACTCAAGAATGGCCAGCGACTGGGTCAGTACGCGCTCGCCGTGACGCAGCGTCGGCACCAGCTCCTGCGGGTTCAATGCGGCGTAATCCGGCGCATGCTGCTGGCCGCCATCACGCACCAGATGTACCGGTGTGAGTGCGTACTCCAGGCCCTTCAGGTTCAAGCCGATACGCACGCGATAAGCGGCACTCGAGCGCCAATAACTGTAGAGCGTCAGCCCTGCTTCCATGTCAGATTCCCCCATCACCTGCCACCACAATAACGGCTGGCGGTGAGGATTCCTTCACCACCAGCACAGCCAACGCGCCAACTGTCTTTCAGGGACGCGGAGCCTGCTCGATGCGCTGTTCAATCGCACCAAAAATGCTGGCACCGTCACGGTCCAGCATCTCAATGTGCACCACATCACCAAAACTCATGAACGGTGTCGACGGCTTGCCATCGCGCAGGGTTTCGACGGTGCGCTGTTCGGCGAAGCAGGACGCGCCCAGTGCGGTGTCTTCATTGGCAATGGTGCCCGAGCCGACGACGGCACCTGCAGTCAGTGGGCGGGTCTTGGCCGCGTGCGCTACCAGCTGGGCGAAGTTGAACTGCATGTCCACGCCGGCTTCCGGCGCGCCGAACCACTTGCCATTGATGTGGGTGACCAGCGGCAGGTGCAGCTTGCTGTCCTGCCAGGCAGCGCCCAGTTCGTCCGGGGTCACGAACACCGGGCTCAGCGCCGAGCGCGGCTTGGACTGCAGGAAGCCAAAGCCCTTGGCCAGTTCGCCCGGGATCAGGTTGCGCAGGCTGACGTCATTGACCAGACCAACCAGTTGGATGTGGCCAGCCGCCTGCTCCGGCGTCACCGCCATCGGCACGTCGTCGGTGATGACCACGATCTCGGCTTCCAGATCGATGCCGTAGTCCTCGCTGATCACCTTCACTGCATCGCGCGGGCCGTAGAAGCCGGCGCTGGTAGCCTGGTACATCAGCGGATCGGTATAGAAGCTTTCCGGCACTTCGGCACCGCGCGCCTTGCGCACCCGCGCCACGTGCGGCAGGTAGGCGCTGCCATCGACGAATTCGTAGGCGCGCGGCAGCGGCGCGGCCAGCGCCTGCATGTCCACGGCAAACTCGCCTTCCACGGCGCCGGCATTGAGCTGCTCGGACAGCGCGTTCAGCCGCGGCGCCAGATTCGACCAGTCTTCCAGCGCCTGCTGCAGGGTGGCGGCAATGCCAGCGGCCCGCACCGCACGGGTCAGGTCGCGCGAAACCACGATCAGGGTGCCGTCGCGGCCGCCTTCCTTCAGGGAACCAAGCTTCATGGGAGTGTCCAGTCTGCGGAGAAATAAGTTTCAATTGTAATGAATAAGCCAGCTACCACCAGCCTCATCAAGCGAATGCTGAACGGGCGTTTTTGTGCCCGCCGAAACAATCCCTTAGACTAGCGCGGTCTGCCAGCGGCCGTCCGTTTCCCTCAGGGATCGCCGGCGGTGCAGGATCAGCGGCCATCTGGCCCATCCGCCCGCCCGCCCCCACTCCGACGCCTATCGTCACGCATTCCAGCCAGCGCACCGCGTTGGTTGCATCCCAGATCTTGCAGCGCGGTTTACGGGAACGCTCCGAGATCAGCTGGTCTTCAATGATCAGCAACGCAAGCCCCTGCGGGCGCGCGTTCTTCATGTTTCGGAGTACTCCATGTCGTTTGAAAACCTGGGCCTTGCGCCCTTCCTGCTGCGCGCGCTCGCCGAGCAGGGCTACGAAAACCCGACCCCGATCCAGCAGCAGGCCATTCCGCTTGCGCTGGACGGCCGCGACCTGCTGGCCGGCGCCCAGACCGGTACCGGCAAGACCGCCGCGTTCGGCCTGCCGCTGCTGCAGCACCTGGCCACCTCGCCGCAGAGCGTGGGCAATGGCCCGCGTCGCCCGCGCGCCCTGGTGCTGGCACCGACCCGCGAACTGGCAACCCAGGTGCATGACAGCCTGCGTGGCTACAGCAAGTACCTGCGCATCCCCAGCGCCTGCATCTACGGCGGCGTCGGCATGGGCAACCAGCTGGACATGCTGCGCCGTGGCGTCGACCTGCTGGTCGCCTGCCCGGGCCGCCTGATCGACCACCTGGAGCGTCGCAGCGTCGACCTGTCCGGCGTCGAGATCCTGGTGCTGGACGAAGCCGACCGCATGCTCGACATGGGCTTCCTGCCCTCGATCAAGCGCATCCTGGCCAAGCTGCCACGCCAGAACCGCCAGACCCTGCTGTTCTCGGCCACCTTCGAAGACAGCATCAAGCAGCTGGCGTTGGAGTTCATGCACAACCCGGAGCAGATCCAGGTCACGCCGAAGAACACCGTCGCCGAGACCATCACCCACCGCGTGCACCCGGTAGACGGCGCGCGCAAGCGTGAGCTGCTGTTGCACCTGCTGGCCAAGGACTCCCGCGTGCAGACGCTGGTGTTCGGCCGCACCAAGCATGGTTGCGACAAGCTGGCCGACTTCCTGGAGAAGTCCGGCATCAAGACCGCGGCGATCCACGGCAACAAGAGCCAGGGCCAGCGCCTGCGCGCACTGGCTGACTTCAAGGCCGGACGCGTGACCGTGCTGGTGGCCACCGATATCGCTGCCCGCGGCATCGACATCAACGAGCTGCCGAAGGTCATCAACTACGACCTGCCGATGGTGCCGGAAGACTACGTGCACCGTATCGGCCGTACTGGCCGTAACGGTTCGACCGGTGAGGCTGTCTCGCTGGTTGCCCAGGACGAAGCCAAGCTGCTGCGCCAGATCGTGCGTCTGCTCGACCGCGACATGGACATCCGTGACGTGCCGGGCTTTGAGCCGCACACCCCGATTCGTTGGGGCAACAGCGCACCGGGCAAGGCGGAGCATCCGGGCGGCCACAAGGCACCGCGTCGCGGCAACGGCGGCCATGCCGCACGCCGCCCGACCGGCGATGCACCGCGCGGCGGCCGTGGCGGCCAGCCGCAGAAGCCGGGCGGCCAGCGCAACGCCGGCAATGGCCAGCAGCGTCGTGATGCACACCCGGGTGGTGGTCAGCGTCGTGGCGGTGGTGGTGGCCGTGGCCAGAGCCGTACCAGCGCCTGATTCCAACGTCTTGTTGGGATGAGATGAGTTGCAAAGAAAGGCCGACGCATTGCGTCGGCCTTTCTGGTTTTTGGTTGTTGAGTACCAAACTTTTTACGTTGACCTCGTACAACGGCCGTAGCGGGATCAAAAGCTCCCCTCATCCGCTCCTGCGGAGCACCTTCTCCCGCAGGCGGGAGAAGGGAAGGCCCGTCATTGCCACGTCGAGGATCAGACACCGTGCACGCCTCAACCAGCGGTGGCCAAGCGCGTTGGCATTGAGCCTTCGCTTTGAGCCTTCGCATTGTGTTTTTGCTTTGGGCTTTGGCTCTGAGCTTTGGCTCTGAGCTTTGGCTTCGAGCTTGGGCTTCGAGCTTTGCTCTATCCCTTCTCCCGTTTACGGGAGAAGGTGCCCCGCAGGGGCGGATGAGGGCGGCTTTGGGCTTTTGCGACAACCGCTGCATGGCCGAGAAAAGCAAAACAGCACGGTGCTGCGCACCGCCCCCCTCACCCCAACCCCTCTCCCGCATGCGGGAGAGGGGCCCAGGTCTCAGGGGCTTTGTTACTCCCCGCGCTGGCGCGGCGTGCTCAGGTGGTTCGCCTGCAGCAAGGCATTGAGCAGCAAACGCTCGGTACCATGCCAATACTTGCGATGCGCCGGATCGTCGGCAAACAACACCACGTTGCCACTCCCGGTCGGCACCACCTGCAGATAGCTCGAACCCGACACCCGCGCACGATTCGCATCGGACAGATAGCCATTCACCACCGGCTCGGGGTCGATGTTCACCACGTTGAGGAAGGCGTTCTTCACCGGCTCGAACACCAACCCGCCTTCCTTGTTGACCCAGATGCGCCGCTGCTGCACACCAAAACCCAGCGGATGAGTCGGGTCGATATCAGCGCTCAGGATGTTGCCGCTGACCCGGCCCAGCGCGAACACATCACGCACCGTGCCGAAATCCAACCGCTCCGCCTCATCCTTCTTGTCGCCTTCGCGAAGCTTGGCTTCGGCAAGACCTTTGTCGATCGCCCAGCGCGCGCCGCTGCCATACACCACCAGCGAACCACCGGCGGCAATCCAACGCTTGAGCGCAGCCACACCGGCATCACTGACGTTTGCGTAGGTACCGCCGGACAGCACGATCGAGGTGTAGCGCGCCAGATCAACGCTGGCCAGCTGCACAGGATCAAGCTTGGTCGACGGCAAGCCCAGCGAAGCATCCAGCGAGAACCAGGTCGAACCAATCTCGGTGGCGGACACACCCTCGCCCATCACCAGGGCAATGCTTGGCGTGCGCAGCACGCGCACATTGTCGCTGCCCAGGTCGATACCGCTGGCAGCGCGACCACTGGCCAAGGCGTAAACCGTGACACCGGCTTCCTGCGCACGTGCCAGCACCTTGGCCTGCAACGATTCGGCGTCCACGGCCTGGCCCGCAACTGGAATCACCACCGCACCATGACCGAACGCCACATCGCCGTTCGCCGTAGCCGCAGTGAACGGCTGGTGCGCGGTGCGCACACGCACGTTGTCGCGCAGCAGCCCGCCCAGCAGGCGGAAGCTGCCAAAGTCACGTGCATCGGCCACATAGGCAAAACCCGCAGGGCCTCCGCTGATACCGCCCTG
This sequence comes from Stenotrophomonas sp. STEN063, assembly GCF_056854515.1. Taxonomy (NCBI): domain Bacteria; kingdom Pseudomonadati; phylum Pseudomonadota; class Gammaproteobacteria; order Lysobacterales; family Lysobacteraceae; genus Stenotrophomonas; species Stenotrophomonas sp. STEN063. Next base: position 1,689 of record NZ_JBXFWF010000036.1, on the reverse strand, counting down.
TGCCGTCGGTACCGCATCCACCGCCGCACCGCTCGGCAAGGCACCACGACTACCTGCATAGCGCAGTCCATACGCCGGAGCCACTGCATACGAGGTGCCGCTGTAGAACACATCGCCCTTCACCGCCGGCGTGAACTCGAAGATCGAATGGGCGAGGCGGAACTGCGGCTGCCGCGCCGGCACCACGTAGGCCGAACCGGTCTGGAAGCGCTTGCCATCCACGTCCACATCGCGCGCCAGCGCATGCACCTCGATGCGGTGCTGCAAAAGCACCGCCAGCAGCTTGCGGGTCAGCGTGGCATCAGCGGCATCACCAAACACCCAGTCGTGCACCGGATAGGCTGCCGCCTGCTTCAAGGCGCTGCGGAAAAACTCCTTCTGCAGCGCGAACAGGCGATCACGGTCTTCCACCACGCCACGCACGCTGGCCAGGCCGGTAGCTACCTGGTTGCGGACGGTGAAGTCGAAATGCAGCGGGCCATTCACCGATTCCTGTACCAGGCCGCGCGAACTTGCCTGCTCCACTGTCACACCGACCGCACCGTGGAAATCCGGATAGGTCGAACCATAGATCGGCGAGAAGTTGTCGAAGTTCTCGCCGGTGTAGTACAGCGAGCCAAGATCATCCAGGGCCTTGGCATGGAAACGTGCCAGCCACTTGTTCGCCTCGTACGAAGACTTCGGCAGCAGCGGGCTTTCCATGCTCTTTGGTGACGGCTCGAAGTAATACGTGCTGTCCTTCCCCATCTCATGGAAGTCGATCTGGATATTCGGATACCAGCGATGGAACTGCGCGACCTTCGGCCAGCTGTCGGTCTGCGCCAACGCCAGCCAATCGCGGTTGAGATCGGTGAAGTAGTGATTGACCCGACCACTCGGGAACGGCTCGACGTGCTCCTTGTCGGCCGGATCCGCCGACGCTGGACGCGAACCCCAGGCGTTATGCCAGTTGGCGGCACGGTCGCGTCCATCCGGGTTCTGTGCAGGATCGATCACCACAACAGCCTGATCCAGCCAGCGCGCGGTTTCCGCATCCTGGTTGGCGGCCATGTAGTAAGCGGTGAGCATCGCAGCCTCACCGCTGGAGGTTTCATTGCCGTGCACGCTGTAACCCAGCCAGGCCACTGCCGGTGCATCGGCGCCGGGCAAGGGCTGTGCGGGATCGATCAGCGCCTGCCGTTGTGCGGCGATCTCGGCACTGCGCGCGTGGTTGCGTGCCGAAGTGATGGTCACCAGCAGCAGCGGGCGCTGCTCGTAACTTTGACCGATGACTTCGACCTTGACCTTGTCCGAGACCCGCGCCAGTTCGTTGAAGTAGGCCACCAGCTGATCATGCCGGGTGTAACGACTGCCGATTTCGTAGCCGAGGAACTGCTGCGGTGAAGGCACCTTCGCATCGAACTGCTGCGCGGTGGGGAAGTAGTAGCTGTTCTGGGCATGGGCCGGCGACAGGCTGATGAGTGTTGCCAACAGCAGCGCTGGCAGCAGACGTGAAAAGCGGAACGACATCGGTGTAGCACTCCCCTATTGCATGAACGTTGTTGCCAAACTTCAAATTGAAAAGCGAAGCATGTAGTGGGGGGGGGGGGGGGGGGCGGGGGGGGAGGAGAGAGCCCGCGGGGGGGGGGGGGCGCCGGGGGCGCCCCCCCCCGCGGCGGGGGCGGGGGGGGGGGGGGGGGGCGGGGTGGG
>NZ_JBXFWF010000035.1:0-46022 GCF_056854515.1 Stenotrophomonas sp. STEN063 | reverse complement strand
GCGGGTGGCTTCGGCTGCGTGTCTCCCTGGGGCGCCCCTCGCCGGGCCGGGTGCCCGCGCCCGCGCTCGCCCCCCGGCCTCCCGCCCCCCCCCCACTACACCTGGCCCCAACCAGACCAGCTTCACTGGACAATTTGTCCGGACATATAGCAGGATCGGAACAGGTATGACCTTTCCACGTTCCTGATCCAGGAGTCCGGCATGTTGTCCGAAGTGAAGGCAGTCACCCTTGGCGTAAGCGACCTGCAGCGAGCCTGCGCCTTCTATGAGAACGCACTTGGTTACCGTGTACAGGCACGCGGGGCGCTGCACGCCGGACTGGCGCCGCTATGGCGTTTCGATGCCACGCTGCGCGGCGAGTACGCCGTCATCGCGCCCGACGACTCGGGATTGGGGAGGATCCGACTGGTCGCCTTCGACGCACCCGGGCAGCGGCTGTGGAACGCCGACAACCTCTACAACGGCAGCGGCTACTACGCACTCAACTTCCGCTGCGCGGATGCGCTGGCAACGATGCAGGCAATCACGGCTGCCGGCGGCAGCAGCGCGCATGAGCCCAGCTATTGGGAAGTCAGCGAGCAGGTCGCGGTACGCGATTCAATCAATGATGACCCCGATGGCATCCGCCTGGACGTGTTCTCCTACGAACGCGGCGGCGAGCTGCGTGGTCCACTGGATACCGATGTCAGCGTGGTGCAGACCATTGCTCTGGCCACCCGCGATGTAGCGCGTTCGGTGGCCTTCTACAAGGCGCTTGGTTTTGAGGTGTTGTTCGACCGCGTGCTCGACTTCCCCGAGCTGCAGACACTGCTGGGCACGGACCGGCCGGTGCGCATCCACAACGTCAACCTGATCAAGGACGGTCACATCGTGCCCGGCCGTGTGGAGATGTTCGCCTATCTCGACATGCAGCACCTGCCCGATGCACCGCTGCGCGATGTCGCGGTGCCGCCGAATATCGGCATCCTCTCGGCCACACTGCTCAGTGATGCGCTGGACGCCGATGTGGAGCGGCTGCAGCAACTGGGCGCGCAGTTGATCGCACGTGACGTCCTCGATGTGCCCGGCTTCGGGCATTGCGCCATCGCCACTTTGCTCGGCCCGGATGGTGAACAGCTGGAGCTGCTGCAACCGGCCTGATGCGTGCACAGCGCAGCCGCCCTGAAGCGGCTGCGCTGTATCGGCTCAACGTGCTGCCAGCTGTGCCGTCAGCGCGGCGGTGCGCCCCTGATAGTCGTCCTGGGGATCGGCATGCAGCGTCATCGCCACCTGCAAGGCCAGTAGTTCGCGCTCGATGTCCGCCACCGCAACGCCGGCAAACAGCACCGGCAACTGCGAACCAAGCCGCAACAGCTCGACCACATTGGCGTGCACCTGTGCGGTCTCCGGGCCCGCTACCAACCTGCGCGCGGCGGCGCTGGGCGCCAGCCACGGCCACAGCAGGTGGCGCTCACGCTCCCACTGCCAGACTTCGGCCATATGACCGCCGGCGGTGTGAACGGCAGGATCCGGCAACTGTGCGAGCAGGCGCTCGCACTCGCCAGCCCGCAGCAGCCACGGCTTGTGCAGCACCACCTCACTCAGGCGCGTGCCCAACCATTCGGCCAGCGCGGGCACATACGCTGCCGCGCCTTCCTGTGCATGCAATGCAACGGCCTGATCCGGCGCCAGATCGGCAATTACCGCACGCAACGCCGTCTGCATGGTCTCCGCGCTCAACGGTGCGCTGATCTCGGCTGAGCCCGCGTGGCCAGGCAGCTCGATGGCGATCTGGGTACGTGCATCCTCCGGCAACGCTGACACCGGCAACGGTGCCTGTCCCGGCGCATGGATATGCAGCACGGCATCTGCAGTACCGCGTCGCAGCCGCACCGCCACCTCGCCAAGCGCGGTGTCGATGACACGCCGTGTCCAGCCCTGCAGCTCACGTGCGGCCAGTTCCACGGGCACGGCGGGCGGCACGGCGTATTGCTGCAGGATCGTGTCCATGCGCCCATGCAGGCCCTCCACACCGGCGGGCTCTTCCACGCTGATCACGTTGTCCGGCAATGCGGGCAGGCGCTGCCGATGGCTCAGCAGCACATCATCGTGCCGATAGACCAGCCAGGCCGGGCAACGCAGCTCGCCAACGCGTTGGCGCTCGCTGTAGCGGAACGCGGCGCCATAGCCGCTGCGGTAGTTGTCGCCGACATCGAGGATGTCCATCGCCGCCTCGTGCGTGCCCTGCGCGCTATACGGCTGCAGTGCAATCGCGCATTCGGCGGATGGATCGCACCATGGGAAGAAGTACAGCTGCTCACGCATGCGCGACCACAGCCAGCGCAGGTGCGCGCCATCCCATGTCGGCAGGAATACCGGGAGGTATTTGTCGCTATAGCGTGCGCGCTCGGCATCGTTGAACAACGCGTAGCCATCGATGATCAGGCAATGCAGGCGCTGTGGCGCCATCCACGCCAGATGCATGCCGATCAAACCGCCGGTGTGCATCCCGAACAGAGCAAAGCGCTCGATACCCAGCGCATCGGCAAACTCCAGGGTGGCTTCGGCAAAACGATCGATGCCCGGTGAAGCATCCGCCAATGCATCGGAATAGCCAAAGCCCGGAGTATCCGGTGCGATCACCGTATAGCGATCGGAGAAGCGCCCGATCATCTGCAACCACATGCGCGAGTTCTGTGGCGACTGATGCAGCAACAGCAGCACCGGCCCCTGCCCTGCATATCGGTAATGCACGGTGCGATCACCGATGCGGATGAACTGGCGACGGACGGACGTTGCGGTCTGCATGGGCGTAATCACGGTGGTCGATATGACTATTGTTATATCAATAAATCAATCAAGCCTGCGTACTGAGCGGCCTGCCAAAGCGCCGGTTTGCAGTGTGTGCTGCATTTGCAGCACACACTGGAAATGACCTATCGACCACACCTATAGGACAAATAACCCTTCCCATTCATTTTCATAAAAGTAATTTATTTCAACAGGTTGTTGTCATTTCCAGCGTTCGGCAGCGGGCGTAAAAAACCTGCAATAGTCCTGTTGATTGTCCGGACAAATGGCGGAATACTCCTTAGGAAGCATTGATATATCTATATGTCCTTGCTTTCCCCCACCCGACCGAGCTTTTCCTTCATCACGCTACGAGGCGAGTCATGAAAGATGTTCTGTACCGGAGTGCGTTAACAGTTGCGATCATGACGGCCATCGGCAGCGGCGATGCCTACGCCCAGTCGTCCGACAAGGATGCTGTGCAGCTCGACCAGGTCAGCGTGACCGCCCAGCGTCGCGAAGAACAGATCCAGAAGACCCCGCTCAGCATGAGCGTGATCAGTGGCCCGGCGCTGGATCGCATGCAGATCAAGCGCGTGGACGACATCAAGTTCACCACGCCCAACATCATCATCGAACAGAACACCGGCACCAGCTCCGGCGCCAAGATCATCATGCGCGGTGTCGGCGCCGATGAGTCGATGTTCACCAACGATCCGGCGGTGGCACTGTACATAGACGACGTCTACATCGCCCGCCAGAACGGCGCGATGTTCGACCTCTACGACGTGGACCGCATCGAAGTGCTGCGCGGCCCGCAGGGCACGCTGTACGGCCGCAACGCCACCGGCGGCGCCATCCGCTACATCTCGAAGAAGCCGACCGGTGAGGAAAAGCTGAGCTTCGATGGCAGCATCGGCAACTTTGGCCGGTTCGATGGCCGCGCGATGTTCACCACCCGCATCGGCGAGACGCTCGACGTCTCGGCGGCGGTATTGAGCCGCAATCGCGACGGCATCATGCATGACATCACCAACAACCGCTGGGTCAATGACCAGGACGTGCTGGCCGGGCGCCTGGCCTTCGCCAGCACCTGGGGCGAGTCGTCCTATGCGACGCTGAGCATCGATCGTCTGCGCGAGCGTTCCACCCCGGCCTGGGGCACGCCGGTTGCGCTGGACACCACGACCGACACGGTCTCGCCGAAGCTGGGCAGTTACTACAAGACCGAAACTGACACGCGCGGCCTGAACGATCTGGATCAGTTCGGCATTGCGCTGACCAACGAAACCGACTTCGGCGCATTCTCCTGGCGCAGCATCGCCCACTACCGCACCCTCGAGCACCATTTCTACATGGACGTCGATGGCACCAGCCAGATGCGCTACCACCTGGAACAGGACCAGAAACAGAACCAGAAAGGCTATGAAGCGCAGTTCACCTCGCAGCTGGACGGTCCGTTCAGCTGGGTTGCCGGTGTGTTCGCGTTCTGGGAACACAACAACCAGCCGACCCGCAACGACATCTTCACCCGTGGCGGTACCAACTTCGTCGAGCAGGACACCTCGGCCTATGCGCTGTATGCGCAGGGCGACTACAAGTTCAACGACAAGCTGACCTTGACCCTTGGCGGGCGCTACAGCTACGAGAACAAGGACTTTTCGGTGCGCTCGGTGAAGGCCAACGGCGACCCCAACTACAGCAAGGCGCTGGAGAAGAGCTGGAACCGGCCCGACTGGAAAGTGCTGCTGTCCTATGACTTCAGCGACAACGTGATGGGCTATGCCAGCGTCACCACCGGCTTCAAGAGTGGCGGCTTCAACGGCCGCGGCACCACCTATGCCACGGTGACACCCGTCGACGCGGAGACGCTGCGTGCTTACGAAGTTGGCGTGAAATCCACGCTGTGGGACAACCGCCTGCGTTTGAACGCCGATTACTACCGGCTGGATTACGATGGCATCCAGTTGACTGCGGTCAACTCGGACGGCGTGTTCGTGATGACCAACGCCACCGGCGCGCTGATCCAGGGCATCGAAGTCGAAGCGCAGGCGCAGCTGACCAGCAAGCTGCGCGTGGATGCCAGCATCGGCACCATCGACGGCGAGTACAAGGACTATGCGGCGGTCAATGCCGCCTACTTCAAGGGCCGCTCGATGAAGAGCTCGCCGGACATGCAGTGGACCCTGGCCGGCACCTATGTGCAGCCGGTTGGCAATGCCGACCTGGTGTTCAGCGCGCAGGCGCGGCACACCGATGAGTACTACCAGAACCAGGACACCTCGCGGCTGATCATGACCCGCGCCAACACCGAGTACAACGCACGCATCTCCTATGAGCCACGCGATGCCAACTGGTCGGTGGCGGCATGGGGCAAGAACCTCGGCGACAAGTTCTATTCCACCGGTGGCTTCGATATCGCCGGGCTGGGCATCGGCGTGATCTACCCGAACGTGCCGCGCACCTACGGGGTCGAGTTCAAGTACCGCTTCTGGTAAGCCTTCACTGCCTGCTGCGCCCATCGCTCCCGACCGGGAGCGATGTTTTTTGCGGATAACAATGCTCCCAACCGGGAGTGATGTCTTCTGGAGACCACGATGGACTATCAACTGCTGTTGCTGCTGCACCTTCTGATCGGCGGCTATTGGCTGGGCGGCGACCTGGGTGTGTTCTTCATCGCCGGCAAGATTGCCGATCCGGCGCAGCCGCTGCCGGTGCGGCTGTTCTCGGCAAAGGCGATGATGCTGCTGGACATGATCCCGCGTACCTGCCTGATCATGGCCCTGGGCACCGGCCTGACCATTGCCACCAAGGCCGGGCTGCTGCCCCTGGATGGCTGCTTGTGGTTGGTGTGGGTGGGCACGCTGGCATGGCTGGGCCTGGCCTGGGCGGCCTTCATCAAGGAGCATTCGGCCAGCGGCCTGCGCATCGCGCGCGTGGATTTCTACCTGCGCCTGCTGGTGCTGGTCGGCTGTGTTGTGGCCGGCATCGATGCGCTCAGCGACGGTGGCTATATCGCGCAGAGCCGCTGGTTGGGGGCCAAGCTCATCCTGTTCGCCGGCATCATCAGCATGGGCCTGCTGGTGCGCATCCAGCTGCGTCCGTTTGGCCCGCTGTTTGGCAAGGTGGCGACCGGGACCGCAAGCGATGCCGAGCAGCAGTCACTCATGCAGCTGGTGTCGAGAGTGAAGATTCCGGTGCTGTGCATCTGGTTGATCATTCTGGTGATCATGGCGCTGGGCAAGCTCAAGCCGTTCTGAGTTGCAATGCATGCTGTGAACAACAAAGGCCCGCTTGCGCGGGCCTTTGCTTTGACGACGTCGCACAGCCTTGCTTCTGTGGGAGCGGCGTAAGCCGCGAAGCAAGCACATGTTCAGACGGCAGGTATGCAGAGTGCTCCAGCAACATCAGCTTCGCGGCTTACGCCGCTCCCACAACAGATACCAGCACCTTCGGTTATGGCTCAGCCCTCAAGCTACTCCACGCACCAAGGGAGAATCCGCATTTGCACCCTCGCCCGCTGCTCCAGAAAACGCCAGCCTCCGCTCATCGCGCACGAAGAACGAGGCCAACAGACCAATCGCCACCAGCACCGCGATCAGCGTGAACGCAACGTGGTAGTTGCCGAAGTGATCGAACATCACCGCGGTCAGCCAGATGCCCAGCCCGGCAGACGTAGCATCCATCAACGAGATCGTGCCGAGGATCTTGCCGGCGGCGCTGAGCCCGAATGCCTCGACGATCTGCAGCTGCAGGATCGCGTACAGGCCACCCCAGCCCAGGCCCATCACGATCAGCCCACTCCACAACAGTTCACGCTGCTGCAGGGCAATGATCATCGAGCCCAGCGCCATCAGCGCAACGTTGCAGACGAATACTTTCTTCGAGGTCGTCACGTCGGCGAGGAAACCAAACAGGAACTTGCCGACCATGCCCAGGCCGAACAGCAGGAACATGCCATCTCCTGCCTGCTCGCCGCTGAAGCCCAGGTCCTTCATGTTGAGGATCAGGTGCGAGGACAGCGACATGATTCCCCAGAACGTGGTCACCGCCACGACGGCCAATGCCCAGAACGTGCGGGTGCGCAGCGCCTGCCGGTACCCCAGGTCCGGCAAGCTGCTGGCACGGCCCGGCGTACTGTTGTCGCTTGCCTGGCCATCTCCCCAGGGACGCAGGCCGTTGCTGCCCGGCAAGCGGACCAACGCCAGGCAGAGCACGAACAGAGCCACGGGTATCACTGCCATCAGCAGGAAGCTGCCGCGCCAACCATGCTCGGGCAGCAAGGCGATGATGATCTTGGGCACCAGCATGCCACCCAGGCTGCTCCCCACCAGCGCAATGCCCAACGCCGTGCCGCGTCGTGTCTGGAACCACTGCGACACCATGATCACCGCCACGCACAGGCCACTGCTGACCACTACCGCGGCAAAGCCGACATGGATCAGGTACACGTGGGTGATGGAGTGCACCTGTGAGTAGGCGGCGTACAGCACTGCCAGCAGCAGGCTGCCAAACAAGGCCAGGCTGCGTACACCGACGCGGTCGATCAAGGCGCCGACAAAGGGTGACATCAGCGCTGCCAGCAACAGGTTGAACATGTCGCGGAACTTGAGCTGGCCACGGCTCCAGCCGAATTCGTCCAGCAGCGACGGATCGAAGGCGGTGATGCCGGTCATGGTCATGCCATTGGAGATCGCCAACATCAGCATGGCCACGATGCAGATCAGCCACGGGTAGAAACGTTTCATCGGTACACCTGCTGCGAAAGGGTGAACGGGGAACGCATGGCACTGGACTAATGTCCGGACAAAGAATGGCACAGACCGGACGTCGGATATAGCCCCGGGAGCCGATTGCAGTCGGCCTCAAATATAGTTATATAGATATATCATTAAGATTATCGCGAACCCGCCGGACCCACGCCATGGACCCGTTCACCACACAATCCCTGGAAGGCATCCTCCGCCGCGACGTGCATGCGCCGCTCTACCACCAGTTGCAGGGCTTCCTGCGCGGTTTGATCGAGCGCGGCGAGATTGGCGACGGCGAGCAACTGCCTCGCGAAGAGGAACTGGCCCGGCGCCTGCGCATCTCGCGCGTCACCGTGCGCCAGGCGCTGCAGTTGCTGGCCAGCGACGGACTGCTGGTGCGCCAGCGTGGCCGTGGTACCCGCGTGGTTGGCGGCGGCGCGCGCAGCTCGACCATCCCGATGCCATTGAAGACACCCTTGGGCGAACTGCTGCACAGCTTGGATACGCTGGCCGGCAATACCCAGGTCCGCCTGCTCGGCTGGGAACGCCTGCTGCCACCGCAGCCGGTCCGCGACCTGTTCGGCACTGGACCCGCGCAGACGTTGGTGCGCTGCGTGCGCGTGCGCAGCCGCCACGGCCATCCGTTCGGCTACTACGCCAGCTGGACCCGCACCGCACACCCTGAGTTCAACGCCGAGAACCTTGCCTATGGCTCGCGCATCGAGCTGTTCCGCCGCTGTGGCATCGAGGTGATGAAAGTGCAGCAGACCGTTTCCGCCACCCGCGTCGACGCATTGGCGGCGATGCACCTGCAGATGTCGACCGGGCAGGCGGTGATGACGCTGGACCGGCACTCCTTCGATGCCAACCAGCAGCTGCAGGACGTACTGGAAATCCAGTACCGCCCGGACCAGCTGCGCTACCAGATGCGCATGGACTACGAAACCAACACCCCGGAGACGCGCGCTTGAGTGCGACCCTCAGTACGAATGCGGCGGCAACGCTTGCCGAGAAAATCCTCGCCCGCGCCTGCGGACGCGAGGCGGTGCGTGCTGGTGAGATCCTCACCGCCAGGCTCGACCTGCTGATGATGCATGACTCCGGCGGGCCGCGCCGGGTCGCCTCACGGCTGGAAAAGCTCGGCGCCAAGGTGTGGGACCCGGACAAGGTGGTGGTGGTCTCCGATCACTTCGTACCCGCCGTGGACATGGAAAGCGCCGACATCCTCGCCCTGACCCGCAAGTGGGCGCAGGCGCAGGGCGTCACCCATTACGACATGCTCGGCATCTGCCATGTGGTGCTGCAGGAACACGGCCACGTGCAGCCGGGCATGTTCTGCGTCGGCGGTGATTCGCACTCGCCCAGTGGCGGCGCGTTCGGCGCCTTCATGGTCGGCATGGGCGCCACCGACATCACCGGCGCCCTGGTGACGGGCGAAGTATGGCTGCGCGTGCCGCAGACCACGCGCGTGCAGCTCGACGGCCTGCTCGGCGCCGGCGTCAGCGCCAAGGACGTGATGCTGATGCTGTGTGGCCAACACGGCATGGGCAACGAAGGCCAGGTATTCGAGTACGGTGGCAGCGCCGTGCAGGCGATGCCGATGCACGAGCGCCTGACCCTGTGCAACATGGCCGCCGAACTCGGAGCGGAAACCGGCATCGTCGAACCCGACGCGACCACGCTTGCCGCACTCGATCAGGCCGGCAAGCCCTTCCATGGTGAGCTGGCGCAGTGGCGTAGCGACGTTGGCGCCAACTACCTGCACCAACACCGTTACGACGCCGCGCAGATCGCGCCACATGTGGCCGCACCGCACAGCCCGGCAAACAGCCGCCCGGTCGGCGAACACGGCAAAGTGCATATTGACCAGGCATACATTGGCGCCTGCACCGGCGCCAAACTCACCGACCTGCGCATGGCTGCCGAAGTACTGAAGGGCCGCAAGGTCGCCAAGGGAACGCGCTTGCTGATCGCGCCGGCCTCGGTGGCGATGACGGCACAGGCGGCAGCCGAGGGCACCTTGGCGACGCTGACCGAAGCCGGTGCGATCCTGCTGCCGTCCGGCTGCGGCGCCTGTGCCGGCATGGGTGCCGGCATGCTCAGCAGCGGTGAAATCTGCATGTCCACCACCGCGCGCAACTTCAAGGGCCGCATGGGCTCGGCCGAGGCACAGGTCTACCTGGGCTCGCCATACAGCGTCGCTGCCGCTGCGGTGAAGGGCGAAATCTGCGATCCGCGAGAGCTGCTGGGAGAGAACGTTTGAACGTCCGTGGCAAGGCCTTCGTGTTTGGCGACCGCATCGATACCGATGTGCTAGCGCCCGGCCCCTATATGCGCGAACCGATGAGCGTGCTCGCCAGCCACTGCCTGGAAGCGGTGGATCCGGCGTTCGCCAGCGAGGTGCGCCGTGGCGACATCGTGGTCGGCGGCGACTCCTTCGGCATCGGTTCCTCGCGCGAGCAGGCGGTGCAGGCGCTGGCCGAACTTGGTGTAGGCGCGATCATCGCCAAATCGTTCGCACGCATTTTCTATCGCAATGCGTTGAATCTCGGCGTGCCCGCGTTGGTTTGTACAACGTTGGAAGCATCACGCGGCGACGAGCTGGAGGTGCGTCCGCTTGAGGGGCGCATCATCAATCACAGCACGGGCGTTGAATTCAGCTGTGAGAAGATCCCGCCTGAACTGATGGAAATTGTTGCCGGTGGTGGCCTGATGCCATGGCTGCAACACAAGCTCGCTGCGGAGCGCCGCCAATGAAACAAGGCATCGTCCATGCCACCTTGATCGCCCCGGACCTGCAACAGGTCTGTGATGCCTACGTCGTGCAACTAGCGATGCAGGTGCAGCAACGTGCAATGCTCAGCGTAGAGGACGCGGCGGTGCTGCAGCTGCCGGACCTGACCGGCGCAGCGTCTGCTTGGTTGGCCAACAGTGCTGGCGAAGCAGTGCTGCGGGTGATCGAAGATCCACATGCCATCGTGGCTGAGCCGATGTTCCGGCACGGCTGGTTGTCACTGGAAGTGCTGGTCGGCGACATCGATGTATTGGCAGCCGGCCTGCACGCGCCCTTCAAGGTAGTGGGAGCAGCTGCCAATCTGGAGCTCAGTGATGCAATCCGAGCGGCACAGGTGCTGGGTCCGTGTGGCGAACTGCTTTACCTCACCCAGATCAAGGCAGCGGTGCCGCCGTTTGATCTGCCGATGACGGACGCTGCAGTTGCCAGCACCTTCATCGGAGTGATGACGACGCCGGACCGCGAGGCCTCGCAACGCGCCTGGTCTGCATTGCTGGGCGCCAAGGGCTGGGCATTTGATACCAGGATCACCGTGCTCAATCGTGCCTATGGGCGGGCGCTGGAAGGGCGTTATCCGGTGGCCGTGGTGCCGATGCCAGGCCAGTGCATGGTGGAGATAGACCAGGTGGATCTGCCTGCTTCGGCCAAGCTGCGGCAGGCGGGCCAGTACAGCCTTGGTCTGCGCTTGCCGGCGGTGGATGCCGCTGTGCTGGCTGAAGCCGGCTGGGTGGTGATGGATGCCGGTGAGCGCCGCAGCCTGCGTGGGCCGGCTGGGGAGCATGTGGAGTTGCTTGCTGGGTGATGGGTTGTTTGTTGGTGAAGGCAACAGCAACAGCTCAAAAGCCCCCCTCCCCAACCCTCCCCTGCGCTATGCGCAAGGGAGGGGGTAGACGCGGCGCCGCGTTGATCTGGCAGAGCGCAGCCAACAGCCCCCTCCCTTGCGCATAGCGCAGGGGAGGGTTGGGGAGGGGTTAGCTCTTGCCCTGCTCCTGCCTTGCCGCAGCTTTGCTCCCGCTGTCGCTTCAACGCTCCCCATGACCTTTGCCATGTGTAAGCACCACTACACAGGCATAGCGTCAGCGCTTGCCCCCAGCGCCTGAGGTAGAGCAATGCGGATCCAGACTCTCGCCGTCGCCATCGCCGCCATCACCACGCTTGCAACAGCTGCGACGGCAGCCGCGCAGGTCACGCCGATGACGCCGGACATCACCGGCAGGAAATTCGTCGCCCCGCAGCCAGCGCGTGACTTCGAAAAGCGCGAGGTGATGATCCCGATGCGCGATGGGGTCAAGCTCTATACCGTGATCATGATTCCCAAGGGCGTGCACAACGCGCCCATCCTGTTCACCCGCACGCCCTACAACGCGGCTGGCCGGGTTGATCGCACACCCGGCGCAACGCGCCTGGTCGATGCCCTCGCCCAGGGCGACACCGTGTTCGCCGAGGATGGCTACATCCGCGTGTTCCAGGATGTGCGCGGCAAGTACGGCTCGGAAGGCGACTACGTGATGACGCGGCCGCCACGCGGTCCGCTCAACCCAAGCAAGATCGACCACAGTACCGATGCCTGGGACAGCATCGATTGGCTGGTGAAGCATCTGCCCGAGTCCAATGGCAAGGTCGGCATGCTCGGCTCCTCCTACGAAGGCTTCACCGTGGTGATGGCGCTGCTCGATCCGCATCCCGCATTGAAAGTGGCTGCGCCGGAGAGTCCGATGATCGACGGCTGGATGGGCGATGACTGGTTCCAGCACGGCGCCTATCGGCAGGTTAACCTGGGCTACTTCAGCGGGCAGATGACCGCACGCGGCGCCGGCGCGAGAGTCGCCATGCCAAGCGGCGACGACTACAGCAGCTTCCTGCAGGCAGGCTCGGTGGGCGCCTTCGCCAAGACGCTGGGATTGGAGCAGATCCCGGCCTGGCACAAGGTCAGCGAGCACCCCGCCTACGACGCGTTCTGGCAGCAGCAGGCGCTGGACAAACTATTGGCCAAGCTACCGGCGATCACCGTTCCCACCATGTGGGAACAAGGCCTGTGGGACCAGGAAGACATCTACGGCGCGCACACCGCCTGGGCCGCACTGGAACCCAAGGACCACGACAACAAGCGCAACTTCCTGGTAATCGGGCCATGGCGACACAGCGGCGCCAACTACAACGGCAGCTCGCTCGGCGCATTGGATTTCAACGGGGATACCGCATTGCAGTGGCGGCGCGATGTGCTCAAGCCGTTCTTCGATCAATACCTAAAGGACGGCGCGCCGGTCGCCGACACGCCGCCGGTGTGGGTGTACAACGCCGGCAACAACCGTTGGGACAGCTACAACAACTGGCCGCAAAGCTGCGCTCAGGGCTGTCCGACCACGGCACACAAGCTCTACCTCAATGCCGACGCACAGCTGGGCTTCAGCAGCAGCACCACCGGCACGCAATACGCCGAGTACATTTCCGACCCCGCCAAACCGGTGCCCTTCGTGCCGCGTCCGGTCAACATGGGTGACCGCGATGTCTGGACCACGTGGCTGGTGCGCGATCAACGCTTCGTCGACGGGCGTACCGACGTGCTCACCTATACCGGACCAGTGCTGGACAAGCTGATGAAGCTGGCCGGTATTCCGCAGGTACAACTGAGTGCTTCCACAAGCGGTAGCGACAGCGACTGGGTGGTCAAGCTGATCGATGTCTATCCGGATCAGTATCCCGACAACCCGAAGATGGCTGGCTACCAGCTACCGCTGGCCGTCACCATCTTCCGTGGCCGCTACCGCGAGAGCTTCAGCCAGGCGAAGGCGATCACGCCCGATGCACCGCTGAGCTACAGCTTCGATCTTCCGAATGTGAACCAGACGCTGCAGCCTGGCCATCGCTTGATGGTGCAGGTGCAGTCCAGCCTGTTCCCGCTCTACGACCGCAACCCGCAGCACTACGTGGACAACATCTTCTTCGCCCAGCCGGGTGACTATCGCAAGGCCACCCAGCGCATCTGGAACAGCAGTGAGCATCCAAGTTACATCACGCTTCCGGTTGTTGAGTGAGGGTGTTGGATTGAGGCTTGGCTTGTTTCGCTGGCGTTGCTGAAGGCCGTGCTATAGCAATAGTCGGCATCACTGCCTGCAAGGCAAGGGAGCATGTATGAAGCGCAGAAGACTCAGCCAGCGCAGCATCATCCTGATCGGCATCGCGGTCATCGCCGCTGTTGTCGCGCTGTCGGTGGTGCCTTGGTAGTTGTTAACGCCGCGTGGCATAGCGCGGTGCAGCGCACGTCATGGCCGCAGTGCAGTTCGCACAATACGCAGCGATACCCGATTCTGCGTATTCACGCATTGCCGCCTGTTCACGATCCCGGCTATAGCTGGAAAGCCAGATCCGGGGGGATCACATACCGGAGCAATGTCATTGGACAAGATCAAATTTTTCCTTGAAGGGCCCGGCCGTCAGCGTCGATTGGTGACCTTGCTGGCTACTGAATCCAGGAACGTCGCCAAGGGCAGCAGCGATGGTCGCCGCGTCGCGACCATGGGGCTGAGCGACGTCTGCTTCCATACGATGATCGATGAGCAAGGCAACATCGCCAAGCAGATCGACTTCGATGGCTACCGCTTCAAGTTCCGTGACTCCAACCTGCCATGGGATCTGATGATCGCCTGATCATGTGCAATGCAGCCAACCGGCATTCATCTGCATGAGCGCAGCACGTGCTGCATCACATGATTGGCATTACGCGAACTTTCCTTTTCATGCACCTGCCCGTCACCGGATGCAGGCATCCACTTAATCGTGGTTGCTGCATCCTGCAGCTGGAGCATCGTTGCTCTGATCGGAGACGCGTCATGGATACCCGCAAGATGAAGCAACTGCTGTTCGCAGGCGTGATCGCTGTTGGCTGCGCAGGCACTGCCCTCACCGTGCAGGCCGCAGGCCAGGCCGCCCACTCCACGCACGATCAGGCCTCCGAGCAGCCAGGCACCGATACCTGGATCACCACCAAGGTGAAGGCCGATCTACTTACCACCAAGGATGTATCCGGCACCGAGATAAAGGTGGAAACGGTCAACGGCGTGGTGACACTGACCGGCGCCGTCGCCACCAAGGCGGAAGCCGACCGCGCCATTGCCGCCGCACGTGCAATCAAGGGCGTGAAGAGCGTGAACAGCTCGGCACTGACGGTCGCACCCGCGCGTTGATCCACTGATGTTGATCCACTGATAAAGCCATAGTCCCTGGATAAACATCAATCGGATACAGAGAAAGCGACACCTCACGGTGCCGCTTTCTCGTTTCAGTCGCCGACAGCCGGCAATCCAGTCGGCTGCGTGAGCATGCTTAGATCAAGCCGACCTTCATCGTGTCCTGCACAAGCAGCTCGGCATCCAAGCCCGAGTGCTGGTACACAACATACGAGACGCCTTCGATGGACTGCTTGCCCATCGACGCCCAATCACCCAGATCAGGCCCGCCCGTACCCAGCAGGTCATCGATATTGACGACATCGCCGGCATTGCCCTTCACCATCATCTGCACGGTCTGCTTGTCGCCCTGATGGAACAGGTCCACCTGGCCATTGGCGAGCACGTCCTTCAGTGACAGGGTCAAGGTGTTGTTGCCAGTGCCGGTCAGGTCGATGACTTCAACGCCGGAGAGCTTGCCCGCGGAGGTGGTCAGGTTGAGGTTCAAGGCCTGGCCTGCACCTGCGATCTTCAGGACGTCGATACCATCACCGCCATGGATGCCCTTGTTACCGGCATTGGCAAGATAGGTGGCAGCGGCATACTTCAAGGTGATCACGTCATCACCCGCACTGCCGTAATACGTGTCGACAAGCTCATCAACGGTGTTCACGTCGCGAACGTCCGACACATGCGTGACCTGCGTCTGGCTGAAAGCACCAACGGTGATCTTCCCGCCTGCGGGAATGATGTCGAAGCTACCCACATCCACGCCTTCCGGCGCGGTGAAGGCATAGGCCTTGACGTAACGCTTGGAAGTCAGCGTACCGGTGATGGTTTCGCGCTTGAGCACGTTGCCGGCCACGTCATAGATGACGATCACCGCACCGCCTGCCGTATTGTCCAAGCCGGACAAGGTCAGCTGGAACTTGCTGGCAGATTTCTCCAAGGCAAAATGCAGCACGGCATCCTCGCTACCGGTGAGGGTCAGGCCCGCCAGGGTGGCGGTGGTCGCCGCACCCTTGCTGAGGGTTCCGTTCACCGCGCTCACGGTCACGCCCTTGCCCGCATACGCATCGTCGACCACCAGAGTGCTGGCAACATTCAGCGTGTCACTCAGCGCCTTGGCGGCAAAGCCACCACCAATAACGCTGTAGGCGTCCGACTTCGGGCCCTGCACGCCATTGGCGACGATGCTAACCGCCACCTCGAAGTCATAGGCAACACCCTGCGCGGTGGTAACGGCATTGCTGGTCACCGCCGCCGGCACTTTCACCGTGACCTGCCCGGCAGTCACCTGCGCGGCGGTCAGCACATGTGCGTAGGTGGCGATACCCCACTGCACGTGCACGATGTCGCCGGCGTTGGCGGTCGAGCCGTCCAGGGAAACAATCATGTCCACGCCATTGCTTGCTTCGGCGGCAGTCAGCACGCCTTCGGCCTCGGCAATTCTTATAATCGACGGCGCTCCAAGCTGGGCGGTCAACTCGACATTGCGCTCGATGGTCTGGCCGATGGTGCCGGATGCACTGACCACACGGGCCTGGATGTTCCAGCTCTGCGCATGCGCCTGCGTATCGGTGAAGTACCACTTGCCATCCTTGACCAGCGCGGTGCCCCACTGCTTGCCGCCATCGGTGGACACTTCTATCCGGGCGCCGGTAGGCAGGACCGAAGCCAACTCGCCCTGCACAAGGCGGCCCGAGCTGCCATCGGCGGTGCTGTAATCGCCGGCGGTGTGGCTGTCCTTGCCCATCATCACGATGGACATGTCCAGCTGCACGCCGACACCCGACTGCACCAGTACTTCCGCTGCGAACACCGAGTGTTTGTAAACGTCATAGGTGACGCCAGCGACGACTACCTGGCTCTGCAACTGCCATTCGCCCTGGACCGCGCCGTTCATCATTGCACCGAGCACCACGTTGTCGCCGGCATTGCCCTTGACCAGCACCTGCACGTTGCCATCGGCAACGAACTGATCACGTGCACCAGTGCCAAGTACATCGGCAATCGACATCTTCAGCGTGTTATTGCCGCTGCCGGTGATGTCGAAGATCTCGATGGAATCTATCTTGTCCTTCAACAGCGCCAGGTCCAGCACCTGCTTGGCGCCGGTCAGCTTGAGCGTATCCGCACCGCCGCCGCCGGCAACGCCACCGCTGGTCGCCGCGTTGATATGGGCGACGTTGGCCAGCGTGAACACGTTGTCCTCGTTGCCACCGTAGTAGGTGCCGGCCTTGTTCTCGATGGTCTGGTTGGCGAGTACGTTGAGCTCGCTTGCGCCGCCACGGAACTCGAAATTGTCCAGGCCGATCCAATCCCAATCACCAATGACGCACTTGCCCGGGATCCTGGCTCCGGTAGTCACCACCATGTACGAGAACTCCTGGCCTGCTGGCGCCTTGAAGTATGCATTCACGGTGTTCGGCCAGTATGCCGACAGCGATTGCTGACCAACCTGTGCGCCATTGGCCGAATAGAACCTCACCGTTGTCGGTGCGAAATAGCCGGCCTGCAGGTTGGTCACCAAGAACTTGACCTCGGACACCGGGCCTTCGGTGAAGTCGATGCGGGTACGACCGGTGACGCCGAGCTTCATGCCGGTGTTGATCGCCGGATCGTAGTTGGTCAGGCCGGTCATCAGCCCGTAGATCTTGGACAGGTTGTAATCATACTCGGAGGTGATACGCAGCCCCTTGTGACTGGTGCTCTGCCCGGTATTGAGATCGACGTAGCCTGCGCCGGTGAAATCGATGTACTTCTGCTCACCCATATCGCGGTACTTTGAGCTGTTACCGGCCTTGTCGATGATCGCGGCCATGACGTCACCGCTGGCAACCGAGAAGCCAGGAGCGATTCGCACGCTGCCCGCATCCACATCCTTGGCGGTCAACGAGTAGTCGAAGCGCTGGCCGTTCAGCACAACACTGACGGTATCGCCGGCAGAGACACCAGCCTTGTTGAATGCCACTGTCAGATAGGAGCCGTCAGCCGTCAACTTGGTAGGCGCGTCTGGTGCCAGGGTATCGAGAAACACGTCGCGCGATTCCACTGCACCACTGCGACCAGCATCGTTCACTACCTTGGTCTGGATTGACCAGTCGCCGCTGTGGCTGTTGCCATCCTGCGCCGCCCAGCTCAGACCATCCACCATCGCCTGGCTCCAGCTCAAGCCGCCATCGGTGGAAACCAGCAGACGTTCGTCGGCACCAAGCTGTGCACTGAGCACACCCTGCATCAGACGACCGGCGCCACCGTCATTGGTAAGCCAGTCACTGCTGCTGACACCCCAGTCCTTGCTCATCGAGGTGACAGTGGCAATCTGTGCAGGCAGCTTGGCCTGGACCACGATGAGGTGCTTTTCCGAATGCTCGGAGACGTTGCCGGCCTGATCAGTCATCACCACTTCGAATTCGTGCTGGCCGTCCACAAGCTCGGCATCCGGCGTGAAGGTCCAGTTGCCGTCATCGGCAACCTGCACCTCACCAATCACCTGGCCATTGTCGATGATGGTGACGATGTTGCCTGCCTCGCCCTTGCCCGACAGCGTAGGGGTGGTGTCATCGGTACCGCTGCCATTGCCTACCGGGCCGGTCTGCGGGCCAACGTCGTCAACCACCTCGATGATCGAGGGCTTTTCGGGCGCCACTTTGTCCACGAAGATGACATAAGGGGCGGATTCGTCGCTGATCTCGCCGCTTGCCGATTCTAGGATGACGCTGAGACTGTGTTTGCCATCGGCCAACGGATAGATCGGAGTGAATGTCCACGTTCCATCGAGTCCAACCTGGGCGTGGCCAAGCAGATCGTTGCCGTCATACACGTGCACCAGGTCACCTGGCCGGCCCTGGCCCTTGATCTCAGGACGGCCATCATCGGTATAGCCGCCGTTGCTGATAGTGCCGGTCCTGTCGCCGTGGTCATCGACGATGGTATCGATGGCCGGCGCACTGTCCGCCGCATAAGAATGATTGTCCTTGATCGCAATCATCTGCGCGATCCGATCGTTGCCCACTACGCTCACCTGTTGCCTCCATTGAATTGATCGCATAGTCGCGTCGCAGCGACTGCACACCTGACTTCCAGAACCTTCCCTGCACCCGGGCCTGCATCGATACGCACGACTTCGCGCCCTTGCCTACAATCGATGAACGCCGTAGCGAACCAACATGTGCCAGACCACGAAACAGCTGGGCACAGATGCCCGTGCCGGACCTGCTTCCAGCGGCTCATCGTCTCTTCCAATCATCGAATTGGACACAGCGGGCTCGCGCATCGCCTGCTTCCTGCTGGAGCTGCTTCTTCACTGTGAAAGTCCCATCCAAGCAACACCAGTCCATGCAAAAGAAACTGCTCGCGGGAACGGGCAGTCCTTCGGCTATGCGTGTGTTGTGTCAGGGCTTTCGGCAGTCATACCGGGTAACGCTGTTGCAAGCGACCGGGGCAGTGCCAGCGAGGGGATTATCCGCGTGCCGCCGAAATAGATACATGGGAAACCACTCAAACTCCGAACCCTGAACCCTGGGCTGGCGCGTTCAGCGCCAAAGGCATTTTGCCGCATGAAAAAAGCGGAAACATGTCCCCCGACGGTTTCCCTGGTGAAACTCTCCAGTCCGCATCGAAAGCGCAGGTTTGGCCGTCGCAGCGACGGCACCTGCCAAACGAGATCATCGTGCTCCATCAGCTGATGGGACGATGGCATCGCCCGCATGTCATCGGCGATACCGCAGCTACAGAGAGCAAACGGCTCATAGCGACGGCATCCATGATCACGTGAACGTCGCTAGCGTGGCCACGGCATCACGAACCCCACCATCACGCCAATGCGTGATCCTGCCATCGCTCGCACATCAGGGATTCAAGCATCGCGACAACCGTTGCCCAGCTTCTCGGCCACCAGCTTTTCCAGCTCAAAGCGTGCACGCTCGGTACTATCGAAGACTTTCACGTAGCGCTGGCCAATGCTGCCGTTGCAGCCATAGTTCACCGCCAACTCGCTGCCACTGACTGACACGCGCCAGAACTTGTTCGAACAGCCCTGATCGAACACCAGGCTGCGGGTAACACAAGCCTCTACCAACAGAGGAGGCACGTCGTCCACGCTGACCTGCACGCTCTACGCGGCTGTGGCTGTGGCTGTGGCTGTGGCTGTGCGACCATCAGATCAAATGCATCGACCGGTTCTGGTTCTATGCCGCGCAGCGCTGCATTCTCTGCGATACCGCCCAGCGCCACACATCGGGTTCGTGCTGCTTCAAGCGTGCCACCAATTGCCGGTGGTAATCGAGCGGCGCCAGTGCGGGCCGTTCCCCGGTTGTGACATCCGTGCTGGGTATCCGTGCTTGTCCCACCGGCAGTTCAGGAGATTCCTCCAAGCCGCAGGCGGTTTGATAGAAGTTCGTGCTGTATTGGGCAGCATCCTGTATTGATTTGGCGGGCGCAGTCTGGATCAGCCCGTTGTTGGAGCAAAAACAGGCCAAGCCAGGATTTCAGAATAGGCATTGTCCTACAGATACATTCCACAAGTTGAAGCACTCTTCCGCCAATTCCTCGCCATAGTGGACTGGATAGCTACCTGACCTAGCCCGTGCGCTGGGCAGATCCGGGGGTCCGGAGGGTTCAGCTTTCCAGGGCTCGCATGTCTGTGGCTGGGGCAAGACCAAAGCCCATCACCGCGGAGAGCTGAATGAGTCGGCCACACAGAAAACGTCCTCAACGATCGAACAACCGCCCGGCGAACAGCGTTGACGCAATTTACGCAAATGTACTGGGCTTGTACCACCAGGGCCAATTGAACCAGGCGCTGGAGCTTTGCCGCAGGAAGCTGTTGAAGCTATCGCCGGCGCATCCCGGTGGATTGGTCTGCGCAGGCGTGATCTGTTATCTCAACAAGGACTTCCAGGCCGCCGAGCGGTATCTCAACGTGGCAGCGGCCACAGAAGACAATGCCGACGCATATATCAATCTGGCACTGACGCTCAACGCCATGCACCGCGTGCCTGAAGCAGAAGAGGCCTACCGTCGCTCCCTGGCGTTGAATCCAAACCAGGCCAACGCCTGGAACAACCTGGGCAACATCCTCAAGAACAGCTTCACGCCCGACCGGCAAGCAGAAGCCATGGAGTGCTATCGGCGGGCGATCAAGGCTGATCCGACGTATGCCAACGCCCACAACAACCTCGGCCACGCACAGGACACAATCGATGGCGACAAAGCCGCCGCGGAGGCAAGCTTTCGTTCGGCCATTGCCTGCAAGCCGGGCTACCTCCAGCCACGCTTGAACCTCGCAGGCATCCTGGAAAAAACCGGAAAGGACGTTGAAGCCCTTGCCTGCCTGCAACAGGCGCTGGAGCTCCATCCGGGCAATATCGGAATAGTCGGGCGCATTCTGAGCCTGCGCCGCAAACTGGCTGACTGGGAAGCCCGGCAGCCATCGATGGACGACTTTCTCTCCTTGCTGATGCAAGGCGACGCCAACGACTTCTCACCACTCGACCTGCTCGCCTGGCCAGAGTTCGATGCCACGATGCAATACAGACTCGCTGGCCAGTTTGGCCGCAAACGTTGGACAGCCGCCTTGGCGGCAGATCCGCTGGTGCCCTCAATTGCCAAGGCGCACGACGGACGCCTGCGTATCGGTTATCTGTCCGCCGATTTTCGTAACCATCCGGTCGCCCACCTGATCACCGAGGTCATCGCCGCGCACGACCGCAAGCACTTCCAGGCACACTTGTATGCCTATGGTCCGGAAGCCGACGATGAAGAACGACGCAGGCTGGTTGAAGCTGCCGATCACTTCACCGTCATCAGCCGAATGGATGATCTGGAGGCTGCGCAGCTGATCCGCGATGACCAGATCGATATCCTGATTGACCTCACCGGTTACACCACCCATGCACGCCTTGGAATCTGCGCGCTGCGCCCAGCACCTGTCATCGCGTCGTGGATTGGCTATGTCGGCACCTTGGGCGAAGCGCGGCTCGCCGACTACATCATCAGCGATGCGGTAGCCACGCCGCCTGCGCACGCTGGCCAGTTCAGTGAAGCGTTGGCGCTGATGCCGGAATGCTTCCAGCCAAACTGTCCTTTGGCGCCGCTGGCGGAACCGCCTGCGCGCGAGGCGGAGAACCTGCCGACCGATGCCGTGGTGTTCTGCAGCTTCAACCAGGTCTTCAAGTTCACCCCACAGCTCTGGGATGACTGGTGTGAAATCCTGCGCAACGTGCCCCGAAGCGTACTGTGGATCGCTCCTGGATCCTCTGAAGTCATTCGGAGCAACTTGTTGAAGGAAGCCGAGAAGCGTGGCGTGGCGCCCACAAGTATTGTTTTCGCCAACCGCCAATCGCTGGCAGATCACCGCGCCCGTATTGCCCTTGCCGATATTGCCCTGGACACCTATCCCTACAACTCAGGCGCAACGGCAAGCGATGCATTGCGTGCAGGTGTTCCACTGGTTACCTGCATGGGCGAAACCTTCGTCAGCCGCATGGCGGGCAGCCTGCTGCACACGCTGGGCATGCGGGAACTCTCCACCACGTGTCGATCTGACTACGTGTCGCTCGCCATCGACTTGGCCAGGAACCCATCGAAGCGGGAAGCAATCCGCCGCAAGCTTGGCGAGCAGCTGAACACCTCGGTCCTCTACCAGTCACACAAATTCGCCGCGCAGCTCGAGCAGCTGCTGCAAGCCATGCATGAGCAGTCCAAGCGCGGACAAA
Organism: Stenotrophomonas sp. STEN063; assembly: GCF_056854515.1. NCBI lineage: Bacteria > Pseudomonadati > Pseudomonadota > Gammaproteobacteria > Lysobacterales > Lysobacteraceae > Stenotrophomonas > Stenotrophomonas sp. STEN063. Next base: position 23,821 of record NZ_JBXFWF010000035.1, on the reverse strand, counting down.
GAGATCTCATCGATCTGACCCATCGCACTGCCACAACCGGCTAATGCCGGCTCCAAGCAACATCCGAGTGCCAGTTGGCGCTGGGCAGAACCCGCTGGCGGCGGCCACGCAACCATCCGTTTGAGCAGCAGCCAGCTGCGGGAAGCACCTGTCCCCCGAACGTCTCTGCCTGTTTCGGGGAAACCGCACGTCGAGGGCTGTCCTCCGCTTCGATACCGCCGCAGCTTCCCCTGGCCGATGCACCTGCTGATCGAGCCGCCCGTCGATCAAAGTGTCGCAATTGAGTGGCGCTGCCACAGCAATGGCTTACAGCAGGCCCGGCCGCGCCTGCTGTCCATGTGCGGGAGAAGTTCCCCGCTCTTCACCTTAATTTATGTACTGGTCAGTTTGATATTCAGGGCGGATTCCGTCGGCTAACGGATAATTCACAACTATCGAACGGCCACAGATTCAGGCCGTAACGATCAAGACCAATAACGAGGTAATGCCGAAATGAAGACTTCTTTGATCGCTCTGGGCCTGCTGGCCGCCCTGCCGTTCGCCGCTTCGGCTGCCGATGGCCTGTCCTACAACTATGTGGAAGGCGGCTATGTGAATACTGACGCCAAGGGCGGCGACGCCGATGGTTGGGCGGTGAAGGGCTCGGTCGCGGTACATCCGAACTTCCATGTGTTCGGTGAGTACAACGCGCAGGAAACCGACAAGTTCAAGGCTGATGTCGACCAGTGGCGCCTGGGTGTTGGTTACAACTACACCGTTGCCCCGAATACCGACCTGCTGGCCCGTGCGGCCTACCAGAAGCTGGATCTGGAGTACGGCCCGAAGTTCAACGGTTACAGCGCTGAAGTCGGCGTGCGCACCGCCTTCACCCCGAACTTCGAAGGCTATGCCCTGGCTGGCTACGAGGACTACAGCAAGAAGAACGGCTACAACCCGGACGGCGAGTTCTACGGCCGCGTCGGCGCCACCGGCAAGTTCAACGCGAACTGGGGCCTGACCGGCGAAGTGAAGCTGGCCAAGGCTGGCGACAAGGAATGGTTCGTCGGCCCGCGCTTCACCTGGTAAGCGACACAGCAACAAGCGACAAGTAGTGGTGTTGTATGGCGCGTGACCTCTCTCCCACGCGCCGCTGGAAGCCCGGTCCTCCCCCGACCGGGCTTCTTTTTTGCGCGGCATCCTGCGGTAGTGCCGAGCAATGCTCGGCAAGCCTGGCTTTCTGTAGTGCCGAGCCATGCTCGGCAGAGGCCTCACCGGTAGAGCCACTGCCGAGCGTGGCTCGGCACTACAAAAAAACAAAAAAGCCCAGCAATGCCGGGCTTTTTTTTAATCGTCGCTCATCCTTACTTGAACAGCGTGTCCGGGTACTCCGGCTTCTGCTCACGGGCCAGCAGCTGCTGCAGGCCTTCGGATGGGCTGAGTTCGCCGTGCAGTACCGACTGCACTGCCTTGGAGATCGGCAGGTCGATGCCGTGGCGATCGGCCTGACGCATGACTTCATCGGCGGTCTGCACCGATTCCACCACCTGGCCGATTTCCTTGACCGCATCGGGCAGGCTCTGGCCGCGTCCGAGCGCCAGACCCAGGCGACGGTTGCGCGACAGGTCGCCGGTACTGGTCAGCACCAGATCGCCGAGGCCGGCCAGGCCCATCAGGGTTTCCGGCTTGCCACCGATGGCAGCCGCCAGTCGCAGCATTTCGTTGAGGCCACGGGTGATCAGGCCGGCACGGGCGTTGAGGCCCAGCTGCATGCCATCGGCCACGCCGGTTGCCACTGCCAGCACGTTTTTCATCGCCCCGCCCAGCTCGGCACCGACCATGTCGTCGCCGGTATAGGCGCGGAACGCCGGGCCGTGCATGGCATCTGCCACCTGCTGGGAGAACGCATCGTCATCACCGTGGACGGTGATGGCGGTGGGCAGGCCGAGGGTGACTTCCTTGGCGAAGGACGGGCCGGTGACGACGGCCAACGGCACGTCCGGGCCCAGCACCTCACGCGCTACTTCATGCAGGAAACGGCCTGAGCCGGGCTCGAAGCCCTTGGTCGCCCAGGCCACGCCTGCCCCGGCCGGCCGCAACGGCGCCAGCGCGCGCACGGTTTCGGCAAAGGCATGCGAAGGCACCACCACCAGGATCCAGTCTGCCCCGGTAACGGTGGCAGCCAGGTCGGTGCTGGCGCGCAAGGATTCTGGCAAGGGAATCCCCGGCAGATACCGGGGATTCTCATGACGCTGATCAATCGCCTCGATTACCGCTGCATCACGTCCCCACAGCACGGTAGTATGACCGTGCCGGGCCAACAGTGTGGCCAGCGCGGTGCCCCAGGAGCCCGCGCCGACAACGGCGATCTTTTCTGCGTCGTTCGTACTCATACAGAAACGCAGACGCCGATCAGGCGTTGCCAGCCGGCTCGGAGTCGGCCAGCGACGGCTCGCCCTGCTGCTGACGCTGACGCAGGGTTTCAGCGTACAGGCCTTCGAAGTTGATCGGCTGCAGGTAGAACGGCGGGAAGCCGCCAGCCTGGATCAGGTCCGAGACAATCGAACGCACGTACGGGAACAGGATGTTCGGGCACTGGGTGCCGAGCAGCACGTCGATCGCCTGCGGCTCCAGACCGATCAGGCCGAACACGCCAGCCTGCTCGACTTCGGCCACATAGGCGGTCTTGTCACCGGCCTTGCAGGTCAGGGTCACGCCCAGCACCACTTCGAAAGCGGTCTCGGACAGGCGCTGTACCTTCTGGTTCAGGTTCAGCTGCAGGTCCGGCTGCACGTTCTCGTTGAAGATGACCGGGGAATTCGGCGACTCGAACGAAACGTCCTTGACGTAGATCTTCTCGATGGTGAAAGCCGGGCCGTTGGCGGATTCGTCGGCCGGGACTACGCCGTTGGTGTTCTCTTCGGACATTGCTCAAGACTCCAGAACAGATTGTTCATTGAATGGGATTAGTACAAGACCTGCGATGGGGGCGGTTGCCCACCTACACAAGCCCTGACTGAAAATTTGCTGACTCAGTTACGGCCCTTGACCAGCAGCAGATCTGCTGCCTGCCAGGCCGGCAAACCACCGTCGAGCACATAAACCTGCTCGTAACCGGCTTTTTTCAGTGCTTTGGCTGCTGTTGCCGAGGCATTGCCGGTACGGCACAGCAACACCACCGGGCTCTGCTTGGCATTGGCCAGCAGCTTGTGCGCGGGGGTCAACTGGGCCGGCTGCACATTGCGGCTACCGGCAATATGGCCCTTCTCGAAGTCGGCGGCAGCCGACAGATCGATCACGGTCGCGCCGCCAGCATTGATCATATGGGTCAATTCAGACGGCTTGAGCGACTTGTAGCCACGGAACAGGCGGGCGATCTCGGTGGCAATGATGGCCACCGTCAGGCCGACCAGGGCCAGCGACAGCATCGGATTTCGGCCGGCGAAGGCCAGCAACTCTTCGTAATTCACTCAGGTCACGGGTCGATAAGAGGGCATGGATTGTCGCACAGCCGGTGAAAATGCAGCCAATGCCTCATTGGCCCTGCCAGAAGTCCGGCAAACCGGTTGCCTGCCACCAGCGCTTGGCTTCCGGATCCCAGCGCCAGCGCTCGTTCACGATGACCGTCCGCTCTGCCTGGGTATTCCGGTTGATGACGCCCATTTCGACGCGTCGCTCGATGCTGCCGTCGGCGCCCGCAGCTGCCGAACGCTCGCGGTAGCTGGACACCTGCACCTGCCGGTAGCGCTCGCGCTGCAGGTCGGTGATCGGGTGCTGCTGCAGGTAGAGCGGGTCGATGAATTCTTCCGCCTTGTCGAAATCGCCCCAGCGCACGGCCGCAACATAGGCCTCCTGGGTAGGCACCAGCTTGTTGCGCTGTGAGCGGCTCGGGCCCTCTGCCTGGGCTGAACCAGCGACCAGCAACAGGACGACGACAACGGACTGGAACAGGTTTCGGAACATGCAGGCCCCCTCGGTGATGGCCGATCTTAGCCTTTGCCGAGGGCAACGAAGCGACCCTCGAACTCGGCCGCCCCACCTTCGATTGCCGCCCTTACCGTCACCCGCGCACGGCCGCGCTTACTGAACGTGGTCAGGAATTCATCCCAGTCCTGGTCCGGCGCCAACCGCGCGGTTGCCAGCAGGTCGCCATACACTGGCGCACGGTAGCGGATGTTGCTGTCGGCCACGTACACCTCGGCCTGCTGGCCGGCCAAGCCCAGGCGCATGCTGACCAGCGCCCAACCCGACAGGGTCATCACCGACGCCAGGCTACCGCCGAAGGCGTTGCCCTTGTCATTGACGTTTACGTCCAGCGGCGCCTGCATGCGCAGCACGCCGTTGTCATAGCCCGCAATGCGAATGCCCATCGCCGCAACCGGCGGCATTGCGGTAAGAGTGCGCTGGAGATTCTCCAGCAACACGGGGTCAGCAAAATGTTCGGACATGTACGCGCACGCAAAACGGAAAGCGCCCGCATAATGCATGGAATGAATCGCCCCGCCTATGTGCCAGCCGACACGGTCTGGCATCTCATCTCGATGCGTCCGCAAGGGCAACACGACACCGTGCGCAGCGCAGCGGCGCGTTTGGGTGCACGTACGCTGGCGTTGTCGCCCTGGCGACTGCAGATGCGTGCCGACGAGGAAACACGCGAGCAGCTGAACGCAGCACGTGACTACGATCGACTGGTGTTCACCAGCCCCGCCGCCGCCGAAGCCGCCGCGCGCTTGCTGCCATTGGCCGAGCTTCGCGCAGGCAGCCTGATTGCCGTTGGCGAAGGCACCGCGCGCGCCTTGCGTCGCCGCGGTGCGACCAGTGTGCAGGCGCCGGCCCGGATGGACAGCGAAGGCCTGCTGGCCTTGCCTGCCATGCAACACCTGCACGGCCTGCGCGTGGCCCTGGTCACCGCTCCCGGCGGTCGCGGCGTGATTGCCGCGCAGGTGCGGGAACGTGGCGCCAAGCTGCAACGCATCGATGTCTACGAGCGCGTGCCATTGCCGGTCAGCAAGGCCACCATTGCGCGCCTGCAGGCACTGCCAACGCCTTATGTGGTGGCGATCAGCAGCGGCGAAGCCTTGCAGACGGTGCTGCCGTATCTGCCGCCAGACCTGCTGCAGCGCTGGCAGCAGGCCGCAGCGGTCACCGCCAGCGCACGGCTGGCCGAACTTGCCACCGAGCTTGGCTTCCGCAACGTCAGCATCGCCACAGGCCCACTGCCTGCACAGCTGGCCAGCGCCGCCCACGCCGCGCTTTTCCCGGCCGCAGGCTGAGCGCACCCGCAAGGGCGACTTGCAGGCATGCAGCGCGCGGGCGATGCTTTGCCTGCACCAACAGCGTGGTCACCCTTGTGTCGTGGCCATGCCCGCCAAGGATGTTGCCCCCCGATGAATGAAGACGTCGCACCCGTTCAACCGCGCCGGCCCCTGCGCTGGCTCCTGCCGCTGATCGCCATCGCCGTGCTGGTCGCTGCAGGCTGGTTTGGCTGGCACAGCTGGCAGAGCCGCCAACAGCAGGCCGATCTGGCCCGCGACAGCGCGACCCAGCAATTGAACGCCATGCAGCAGGGGCTGGACGCCCTGCGCCGCGACCAGCGCGCCAATGCCCGCAGCATCCAGGACGCCGCCGCCACCAATCGCGTGCTGCGCGATGAAGTGCTGGGGCTGAGCCAGCGCAACGCGCTGCTGGAAGAAAACCTTGCCCAGTTGGCCGACAGCTCGCGCCAGGGTGCGCAGGCCGTGCGCCGCGAAGAGGCCGAGCTGCTGCTCAACCAGGCCCAGCAGCGACTGACTTTTGCCGGCGACCTGGACGGTGCGCGTCGCCTGTATGCGCTGGCCGCCAGCGCGCTGGAAGGCATCGACAGCCCCGACTACCTCAACCTGCGCCAGGCGTTGATCCAGGAGCGCAATGCGCTGGACGCACTGGGCCCGGGCGTGCGCGCCCGCACCGCTGCCCAGCTCGAGCAATGGTCCACTGAACTGGAACGCCTGCCCGAACACCTGCAGCTAGCCGCCGACACCCAGCAACCGTGGTGGCAGCAGATGCTGTCGCCGCTGGTGCAGATCCGTCCGGCCGACGGCAAGGTCCTGGTTGCCCGCTCCGAACGCATCGCCGCCAATGACTCGCTGCAGATCGAGCTGAGCCTTGCCCGCGCCGCCCTTGAGCGCGGCGACGGCAAGGCCTGGCAGCAGGCACTGGACCGCGTGGACGGCTGGCTGCAGCGGCTGTGGCCGGATTCACCGCAGCGCCAGCTGCGCCGCAGTGAACTGCGCGAGATGCGCGGCGTGGAACTGCGCCCCAACCTGCCGGAACTGGGCAGCACCCTGCAGCAACTGCGCAGCACGCGCGCCGCCAAGGACGCACCATGAAGGCCTTCCGTTCCCTGTTGCTGGTGTTGCTGGTCGCCGCTGCCGGCATCTTTGGTGCGCAATGGCTGGGCCAGGACTCCGTACGTGCCTTGGGCGAAGTGATCGTCCGTGCCGGCGACCACGACTACATCGCCACCTTGCCGCAGGCCGCGTTGGCGGTACTGATCGCCGCTTTACTGGTATGGCTGCTGTGGTCGCTGATCAGCACCCCGTTCCGGGCCTGGGCACGGCATCGCCGCAAGCAGGGCCGCGCGCGCCTGATCGACGGCCTGCAGGCATTGGACAACGGCCAATGGCAACGCGCCGAAAAACTGCTGCAGAGCGCGGCAACCGAGAAAGCCGTACGCCCTATCGCCCTGGTGGCCGCCATGCGCGCGGCCGAAGCACGCGAGGACAACAGCAGCGCCGGCCAGCATCTGCAGCAATTGGCCGAAGCCGACCCGCACCTGCATGCCCTGCACAGCGCCGAGCGCTGGCTGCAGCTGGACAAGCCGCTGGAAGCGATCAACGCGCTGGACCTGCCGGCCCTGCAACCACTGCCGCCACGCGGCCTGTGGCTGCGCACCGAGGCCTTGCAACGCGCTGGCCGCGCCGAAGAGGCCTATGGCCAGCTTGGCGCGCTGCGCCAGCAGCAGGTGCTGCCACCCAGCGCGGTTGCCGGCCTGGAAACCACGCTTGCCCTGCAGATGCTGGACGAAGCCAGCGACGTCAATACGCTGGCTGCTCGCTGGGAAGTGCTGCCCAAGTCCGTGCGGGTCAGCCCACAGGCGGTGGCGCGCTATGCACAGCGCGCGGTAGCACTGAACTGGACCGATGTCGCCCTGCGCAGCATCGAACAGACCCTGGACAGCCACTGGGACGAAGCCCTGGTCAGCCTGTACACGCAGCTGCCGGTGGAGAAATTCGATTCGCGCCGGGCCAGCGCCCAGCGTTGGCTGCAATCGCATCCCAACAGCCCCGCACTGCTGCTGGGCCTGGCCCGTCTTGCCGTTGGCCAGGGCCAATGGTCGCAGGCCGAGGAGTTCCTGCACCGGGCCATCGCCCGGGATGCCGGCGCCGACGCCTGGGAAGCCTTGGGCGAGGTGTTTGCCGCACAGGACGAGCAGGCGCTGGCCAGCCAGTGCCTGCTCAATGCAGTGCGCCAGCGCCGCGGCGAAACACCGCAGCCGATCCAACGCCGCACCCTGCACCAGCAGATCCAGGACCAGGCCGTGGCCGAAGAGCGCGATGCCCATGGTTTTCCGCGTTTGCCGGGCTGAGTCTCTGCAGGTGCACCCTCGACGCTTTCCGTAACGAGCCGCAATGAACATACCTCCGGATATCCATGCGCGCGTGGTCGCACTGACCGACGCCATCCTCAACGCCTGCGAAGATGGCGAAGAAGACGCCAGTGCATCGCTGTATGCACAGCTGCATGCTTACTGCGACTCAATCGCGGCTGCCGGCCGTGATCATCCATTCCTGTGGGAAACGCTGGCAGACTTCACCGGCGATGATCACCTCGCCATCAAGCACTACACCCACGCATTGATGCTTGCCAACGCAGCGCAGGCCATCAACTACGAAGCCTCGATCTGCCTGGCACTGGCCGAACGTCATTCCAACCTGGGCGATGTTGCCGCGGCCCACGAACACGCGCTGCGCGCAGATGCATTGGCACAGCGCACGGACGACCTGCCACTGCGCCAAGCCATCAGCCAGTTCCTGCTGGATCACGCACAGGCGGCCAACGAGGGCTGAGCTGGCGCTGCATCGTCCGCGCGCATTGCCCTCGCCCGGGCTTCGTTGGCCGCTGTCGAACTAGTCGCGGCGATACGGATAGCGCGGCAGGCGTGCCAGAAACGCCGGCGATACCCCGCGATACACGGCCAAGCTCGCATCGATCTTCCTGGGCTTGAGTATCTGCATGCCGATCAGGCCCCACAGCACCATCACCAGGAAGGTCAGTATCCCCAGGGCGATCACCGCGCCACTGTCGAACAGAAAACAGCCAAACAGCGGCACCAGCGACGCCCACGCCATCAGGATGAAATTCAGCCGCCGCTTGCGATGTGCCGAACACAGGCCGACGTTGTGCACTGCCGTCTTGCGCACCGCCAGTGCGGCAATCAGGTAGACCAGGATGTGCAGCAGGATCAGCAGGTACATCCACGGCGAGTGCCAATAGAACTTGCGCTGGCGGTACTCGAGCGCCGGCTTTCCACATTTGACGCAGTAGCGCGGCAGATCGCCATGCGGCAAGGCCAGCAGCTGATCGCCATCACGCCAGCAGGTACCGTTGTCCGGGCTGGTGTTGGCAAGCGGTGGCGGCAAGGCCTCCGGCGCGGCATACGGGTTGAACTCATCCATTCCTTACGTCCCCTGTGAGAATCGAACAGGCCGCCTCCTGGGCGACCCGAACCTGCGTCCTTGGCATCACATGCGGTCGCTGGCACTTTCCACGCGACGGGGAAGGCCCGCCGCTGAGCTGCCTGCGGAACAACGCCACTCAGCGTTTGGTCGATGTCGACTCGGCCCCAGCTGCAGCGGCAGCGGCTGCATCTGCTTCCGCAGCGGCCGCTGCGGCAGCAGCGACATCCATGGTCGTTCCACCCGTGTAGGCGGCATCTGCAGCAGCTTCTGCCGCATAGGCTGCAGCTTCGACTGACGCATCGGCCGCCGTCGCAGCGGTATCTGCTGCCGCCTGCGCTGCCTCTGGCGACATATCCGGGGTGCCGGCAATGCGCGCAGTTGCCCCCTCTGCCGCCTCTTTGGCCGGCGGCGCATTCGCGTCCACCGCCATGGTGTTCATCGCGCTGTTTTCGGCGATCAGCTGCAGCTGCTGTGCGATCTCGGCGACGTATTGGCGACGCGCGCGTTCGCGCTCCTGCCCAGGCACCAGACGCTCCGGCAGTGGCTGCAGGCGCTCGAAGCGGGCGCGCGCGGCATCGAAGCGCGACAACCTGCGCTCCCATTCGCCCAGCAGCATCTGGCAGTACAGCCAGGGTTCGTCCTGATCAGCGGCGGCGCGCGCATCCGGACATTGTTGCGCGACCGCCGCCGATGCGGCTTGCACGTAGCGTGGGTATTGTTCCGGCGATGCCTGCCAGGTTGCGCTCTGCAACACCCCGGCACGATCCTTCAACGGCGCATCGACGGCTTCGAACAGGCGCGCCAGCAACCAGTAGCTGGTTTCAGTACCACGCATGCGCTGGTAGTCGTCGCTTTCGACCACTGCCGTCAGGCGCTTGATCTCGTCGGCGCTGTAATCGTCCTTGTAGATGACGAAGCCGTTGCCCGGACAGGATACCAGTGGCCACGGCGATTGGATGGCGCCATGCAGGCGTCCATCGAGGAAGTGGCCAAACGCCGTGCCAGACCCCATTTCCTGCGCACTGAAGCGCTCGCCGCCGATCGGGCAGACATGCTCCACCTGCATGAAGGTCATCGCGGCGGCAGGCGCCGCCCATCCTGCCAACAGCACAGCCAAACCAATCGCAATGCGCTTCATGCCCTGCCCCATCCTTTGGTAGGCAGACATTGTAGTGCCGACCCATGGTCGGCAAGGAGCATTACCGGCAACGCCACTGCTGTAGTGCCGACCCATGGTCGGCAGGGGGCATTACCGGTAAGGCCTCTGCCGAGCATGGCTCGGCACTACAAACGGCGCATCAGCGCTCGACGATGGCGACCACGCCCATGCCGCCGGCGGTGCAGATCGACACCAGTGCACGACCGCCGCCGCGGGCAGCCAGCTCCTTGGCCACGGTGCCGATGATGCGGGCACCGGTCGCGGCGAACGGGTGGCCGGTGGCCAGCGACGAACCCAGCGGGTTGATCTTGGCCGGGTCGATACGACCGAGCGCTGCATCCAGGCCCAGGCGGTTGCGGCAGTAATCCTCGCTTTCCCACGCGCTCAGCGTGCACAGCACCTGCGCGGCGAAGGCTTCGTGGATTTCATAGATATCGAAATCCTGCAGGGTCAGGCCATTGCGCTTGAGCATTTCCGGCACGGCGGTGGTCGGCGCCATCAGCAGGCCTTCGCCATGCACGAAGTCCACCGCCGAAACCTGCGAATCACGCAGATAGGCCAGCGGCTCGTGGCCGTGTGCACGCGCCCACTCCTCGCTGGCCAGCAGCACCGCCGCGGCGCCATCGGTCAACGGGGTGGAGTTGGCGGCGGTCAGGGTGCCGCGGCCAGAGGCCTTGTCGAAGGCCGGCTTCAAGGTGGCCAGCTTTTCCAGCGAGGTATCCGGGCGCAGGATGTTGTCGCGCTCGACGCCGCGGAACGGCGCGATCAGGTCACTGAAGAAACCGCGCTCGTAAGCGGCAGCCAGCTTCTTGTGCGAAGACACCGCCCATTCGTCCTGCGCTTCACGCGAGATGTTCCATTCCTTGGCCATGTCCTCGCAGTGGTCGCCCATGCTCTTGCCGGTGCGCGGCTCGGCCACGCCCGGGAACTCGGGCTTGAGTTCGGAGAACTTGAAACCCTTGAGCAGGGTGCGGATCTTGTCGCCGGTGCTCTTGGCACGGTTGGCGGCCAGCAGGCGCGCGCGCAGCTTCTTGCCGTAGACGATCGGCACGTCGGAGGTGGTGTCCGAACCACCGCCGATGCCGGATTCGATCTGCCCCAGGGCGATCTTGTTGGCGACGGTGATGATGCTGTCCAGCGAGGTACCACAGGCACGTTGCAGGGTGATGCCCGGGGTCAGCGGTGACAAGCCGGACGACAGCGCGGCCTCGCGGCCGAGGTTCCAGTCGCTGGGATGCTTGATCACCGCGCCCATCGCTACTTCGCCCAACTGCTGGCCGTGCAGGCCGAACCGTTCAACAAGCGCCCCAAGCGTACGGACCGACATGCCAAGGTTGCCAACGTCCGAATAAGCGGTGTTCTGACGGCAGAACGGGATGCGGACACCACCGAGGATGGCGACGGGTCGAGCGCTGGGCATGCGGGTACCTGACATGGGAAAGAGTGTTCAAAGTGGCCTGCACGCGATAGCAGGCATAATGGTGTTGAGTGTAGCTTCGAGGCCGTGATGGGCCAACCGCGAATCATGAGCAATTCAAACCCCGACGTGAACGCCCTTGGCGTAGTGGCATTGGAACTGGCTGGCGGCGAGCAGCCCGGCAAGGCTGCCCTGGGCTCCGAGCAGGCCGGTGAGCTGGCTGCGCTGATCGGCCGTGACCTGACCAAGCTGGTACCGCAGGTCAGCGAACTGGACCTGGTTTTCGCCGCCGCGCATTTCGACCCGGCCGAAGTCCTGCGTCCCGGCCTGCCCATTCATCGGCGTCTGGAAGAGCTGCAGATGCGCGCCCCCGGCCGCAACCACGGCGCGCGCTTGTTGGCGTTTGGTGCCGATGCCAATGGCGAGATCCCGCTGCCGCTGCAGGCCGATCCCGCGCTGACCGGCGGTGCGCTGCGGCTGCTGCCGTTCGTGCTGGCTGGCGGTGAAGCAGCCGTGCGCCATGAAGTGCGCGATGCGCTGGAAGACGTGCTGCTGGCCAATGGCATGGCACAGCCGGACACCGCGCTGCTGGCACAGAACAGCTTCGCTGCACAGATCGAACACGCGCGCTATTTCACCGTCAACGACCTGGCCGCGATGATGGCCATGCAATATGACAACCAGGGCCTCGCGGATCTGTGGCCAATACTGGAGACGGCGATGTTTGCGCCGAACGAAGAACAGTGGCTGGAGGCCTCACCCGAGCCGTTGCTGCGTTACGTCGGCGGCGAAGTGCGGATGGCCTTGTTCGATCCGGCCGGTTGGTGCGCGCATTACGCGCAGGACAAGAACGACTGCGATCGTCTGCAGCGTGTGTACGAGCAGTACATGATGCGCCAGCGGCAGATGGCCGCCGTGTTGGAAGCGCATGGCATCGACGTGCTGTATGTGCACGTGAATGCCGGGCAGGATGCGAAGGCCCTGCTGGCGCATTGAGTGTGCGCTGGTGAATGCAGAAAAGGCCGCGTAAGCGGCCTTTTCTGTTTTGAAGCGGGGTCAAGCAGGGGCAACAGCAACAGCACCCCTCCCCAACCCTGCGCGTTGCGCAAGGGAGGGAGCAGTGCATGCAGCAAGTTGATGCTCGCCGCGACCGGCCCCCTCCCTTTGCCGAAGGCAAGGGGAGGGTTGGGGAGGGGTGCTGTTGCTGTTGCTGTTGCTGTTGCCTTTTGTCTTGCCTCGGTCTTCCGACCGGAAAGCTCAGCGGCTGGTCAATCTGATCGCTCTGAGTGGAGAGCAGGTGCGAAGGTGAAGGTGAAGGCCAAAGCCACAGCCGAAGCTAAAGCTAAAGCTAAAGCCAAAGCACCCCTCCCCAACCCTCCCCTTCGCTGCGCGAAAGGGAGGGGGTCAATCACTGCACCTTGGGGTCAATCACTGCACCTTGGCGATCACCGCGCACGCCAGGCGTGCACCTGCATTGCCGGTCGGCTGGGTCTTGTAGTCGTCCGGGTCGGCGTGGACGATCAGGCCGCGGCCGACGATGTCGAAGCCATCGCCAACACCGACGTTGACGTTGCTCGCCACCGGGCCATCGATATGCGCGTTGCCCTGCGCGTCGGCCTTGATGTTGGGCATGTCGCCACCGTGATGCATGGCGGTGCTGATGCTGCCGTGCTCGCTGCTGCCCGGGTTGAAGTGGCCGCCTGCGCTGGTGCCATCCGGTGCACTGCAATCGCCCTTCTCGTGGATGTGGAAGCCGTGCTCGCTGTCCGGCTTCAAGCCGGTGATGTCGCCGCTGGCGCGCAGCTGGCCGTCGACCAGGCTGAAGTTGATGGTGCCGGCGACCGTGCTGTCCTTGGTCGGCTGCAACTGTGCGGTGGCGATCGGCTTGGCCATTTCCGGCGGTGCGGCCGGGTCGGCAACTGGCGTGGTGGCCGCTTCAGCGGCGACGGTCTCAGCCGGTGCGGCATCGGGCTCTGCGCCCTTGTTGCAGGCGGTGAGGGCCAGGGCGCTGGCGAGGAACAGGCTGGTGTGGATCAGTCGCATTGGTTGACTCCCTTGCTGGTCTGGATCGAATCCGGATTGGAATTGCAGGTGGCGCTCAACGCACCACACGAATCACCGCACAGGCGACACGCGCACCTGCATTGCCGGCCGGTTGGCTGCGGTAATCATCGGCTGACGCATGTACCACCAGTGCGCGCCCAGCGACATCGTTTGCAGCACCACCGCCGAGGGTAACGCCGCGAAGATGAACGTCCACGTTCGCCACGCCTTTGGCATCGGCCTGCAGGTTGTCCATGTCGCCGGCATGATGCGCACCGCCAGCGGCGCGGCCGTGCTGCTGCATGCCCGGGTTGAAGTGGCCGCCGGCGCTGCTGGCATCCACCGCGCTGCAATCGCCTTTCTCATGCACATGGAAGGCGGCCTGCTGGCCGCGCGGCAAGCCACCGATCACACCGGTGATATGCACGCCGCCCGCTTCCGGCACCAGTGCGAGACGGCCACTGACCAGACTGGCCGAGGCCGGTGCGAGATTCGCTTCGGCCATCCTGGCGGTGCTGACCGTTGCCACCGGCGGCGGCGCCTCCGGCTTGGGTGCGGGCGTCGATCCGCAGGCGCTGAGCAGCAGCGCTGCAGCGACGGCGGCGGTAATGGGTAGCAGGATGCGCATCGATATCTCCTTGCAACAGATCAGGCGGGCCGGTGCCATGTTCAACTGCCGCGACGGCGGCCAGGCCCAAGTTTGCGGGTAACGGTGTTACGGCCAAGTCCGAGCCGGGTCGCGGCATCGGCACGGTGGCCATCGGTGAAATCCAGTGCCACTTCCAGCAGCACGTTGTCCAGGCGCTCACGCGCCTCGGCATGCAGGCCACTGGCGCCTTCGGCCAAACGCTGCCTGGCCCATGCCGCCAAGGCCTTGTCCCAGTGCTGCGGCGCCACCGCGGCAGTGCTGCCGGTGGCACGCCCGCCGCGGTTCAAGGCGGCCTGTACATCATCGGCCGATACCGTATCGGCGACAGCCAATGCCGCCAGGCGCCAGCAGACGTTCTCCAGCTCGCGGACGTTGCCCGGCCAGTGGTGCTCGCGCAGCGCTTTCACCGCAGCAACCGACAGACGCTTGGGCGGCATGTCGAGTCGCCGCGCGGCATTGGCCAGGAAGTTCTCGGCCAGCTGCGGCACATCGCCCAGACGCTCACGCAGTGGCGGCAGTAGCAACCGCACCATGTCCAGCCGGTGCAACAGGTCGGCACGGAAGCGCCCTTGTTCGACCAGCGTTTCCAGGTCCTGGTGGGTGGCTGCAACCACGCGCACGTCGACGCGGATCAGCTCGCGGCCACCAACGCGGAAGAACTCGCCTTCGGCCAGCACGCGCAGCAATCGCGTCTGCAGCGCCAGCGGCATGTCGCCGATTTCATCGAGGAACAGGGTGCCGCCGTCAGCCTGCTCGAAGCGGCCGATGTGGCGCTTGGTCGCGCCGGTGAAGGCGCCTGCTTCGTGACCGAACAGTTCGCTTTCCAGCAGCTCGGCCGGGATCGCAGCGGTGTTCAACGCTACGAACGGGCCTTTTGCGCGCGGTGACTCGCGATGCAGGGCGTTGGCCACCAACTCCTTGCCGGTGCCGGTCTCGCCATTGATCAGCACCGACAGCGGCGCCTGCGCGAGACGGCCGATGGCGCGGAACAGCGCGCGCATGGCGGGGGTGTCACCGATCAGCTGCGGTGGGCCTTCTTCCTTCTGCGCTGCCGCAGGCGGCAGTGCCACCGGCTGCGGCAGCTCTTCGGCTTCGGGCAGCGCGCGCCGCGCCAGCTCCACCGCATCGTCCAGATCGAAGGGCTTGGACAGGAATTCATGCGCACCACCACGGAACGCGCCAGCGGTGCTCGCCACGTCGGTATAGGCCGACATCACGATTACCGGCAACTGCGGATGCGCGGTCTTGAGCTTGTCCAGCAATACCAGTCCATCGTCACCGGGCATGCGCACATCGGTGAACAGCAGATCCGGCACCGGCTGCCGCGCCATCGCACTCAGCGCCGCGGCAGCGCTATCGAAACCTTCCACCGTGTAACCGGCGTCGCGCAAGGCGGTGGTCAGGACGAAACGCACCGAGCGATCGTCATCGACGACCCAGACGGTCGCGGCCTGCGTGGACTTAGGCATCTGCCACCTCCGGCGCTTCCTCGGCGGCTGGCAATGGCAGCAGTACGGTGAATACGGTGTGGCCGGGGCGCGAGCGGTAGCTCAAGGTGCCGCGGTGTTCGCGTGCGACCTGCTGGGCCAGTGCCAGTCCGAGCCCGGTGCCTTCGGCGCGGCCACTGACCAGCGGCAGGAACAGGTGCTCGGCCAGTTCTTCCGGCACGCCACGGCCGTCATCGGCCACTTCCAGCCGCAGGGCAAGCGCATAGGGCTGCTCGGCGATGCGCAGACCGTGCTCGACGCGGGTGCGCAGGGTGACGCTGGTGGCGCCGGCCTGGATCGCGTTGCGGACCAGGTTCAACAAAGCCTGGGTGAGGCGGTCGCCATCGCCGGGGAACTCGGGAATGCTGGGATCGTAATCACGCAGCAGGCGCACCGACCAGCCGGCTTCGTTCTCGACCAGACGCAGCACGCGTTCCAGCGCGGCATGGATGTTCAGCGGCGCATGCGGGCGCTGTGGTGCCGGCGACAGCAGTTGCTCCAGCAGGGTATTGAGCCGTTCGATCTCGGCGCCGATCAATTCGATCAGTTCGCGCTCGTCGGCATCGCGCCCGCTCGCACGGCGAGCCAGCAGCTGCGCCGCGCCTTTCAGGCCGGCCAGCGGATTGCGCAGCTCATGGGCCAGGCCCTTCAAGGCCGCACTGAACGCGCCGGGCAAGACCTGCGCCGGGTCCGTGCCCTGGAACTCGTCCACCGGGTGCGCTTCCAGCAGCCAACCGCCCTGCTCCACGCCGCTCAGCCAGCCATCGGCGAAGCGCGGCGTCTCTCCCGGCAGGGCCAGGGTCAGCCGTGGCAGGCGGCTCATGTCAGTGGCTGGATTGGCCAGGCGCTGTGCCAGCACCTCGCCCTGCGCTTCCAGCGACACCAGCGGCTGGCCCAGCAGGCGCCGCACACTGACCCCCAGCCACCGGCAGAAGGCCGGATTGGCACCCTGGATGCGGCCGTCCGCGCCACACCAGACCAGTGGCGTGGCCAGCAACTCCGGAGTGGGCGAGAAATCGGCGTCGGTCATTGCACCAATATAGTGCAAAGCGGGCCGATCACTGCTTCTGCTGCAGCAGGGAATACAGGATACGGGCGTCCTCGGCGTCCAGCTCGGCCGGCAGGCTGTCGCTGCCACGGAAACGACGGTGGAAGGCACGCGCAGCGGCAGCGCGGTCGTCCAGCGCGTAACCGAAGGCCTGCATCGCCATCCAGCTGTCAAAACCGGCCGGCGCCGGGCCGTGCTTCGGGTCTGGCCACAGGCCGAAACCGGCTTCGGCCAGCTGCTGCCACGGGAAGTAACGGCTGGGGTCAGCTTTGCGGGTCGGGGCCAGGTCGGCGTGGCCGATGATCTGGCTGCGCGGGATGTTGTAGCGCTTGCAGAGATCGTCGAGCAGGCGCAGCAGGCTGGCGATCTGCGGCTGGGTGAACGGGCTGTCGCCGTTGTTGTCGATCTCGATGCCGATCGACGTCGAGTTGAGGTCGGTGAAGCCGCCCCAGCGGCCACCACCGGCATGCCAGGCGCGTTCGCCATCGGCCACCAGCTGGTAGAGCTCACCATCGCTGCCGACCAGGTAGTGCGAGCTGACCTTGCCGCCGCTGTTGGCGCTGCGCAGCGTGTCCAGGCTCTCCTGCACCGAGTCCTGCTCGGTGTGGTGCAGCACGATCAACACCGGCTGGCGATCGTTGTAGTTCGGCGACGGCACCCAGTGCGCGAGCGGATTGCGCTCCGGTGTGGAGGTACAGGCAGTCAGCGTGGCCAACAGGGCGAGCGGCAACAGCAGTTTGGTCTTCATATGGGCCATTGCACGTTGCCGGGCGTTGCTTTGCAAGTGCGCTCGGGCATGGAACGACAACGGGGCCGATGACGGCGGCGATGTGGCTTGCTTGCATTGGAGGGCCTGCTCAGGGAGTTGGGGAGCCGACGTGATGCCGGCATGAAACATGCGTTGCATGTTCAAAACGCTTTCCGCTGGGGGTGGCTGGCCGATGTGGCTAGGCTATGCAGATGGATGGTTCGTCGATCTGCTGGAGCGGCAATGCGTGATTCACTGAAACAGAAAATTGTTGCGGTCTGCGATGCAAAGGTTGCGGCGAAGGGGCCGTCGGTTGGGTTGTCGTTCTATGCGTTTTTTGCGAATCGGAATGATGATCCGGAACTGCTGATGGAAGCGGCTACGTGGTGGATCAAGATCCATCGCCTGGATCACTTCGAGAAGGCTGAGAAGGTGAAGGCGTTGGTGCTGGCAGAGGGATGACGCACACTGGGTTTCTTCGGTTTGATGCCGGCTGTGCGGTGATGCTGCTTCGCCGCCCCCTCTCCCGGAGGGAGAGGGGCTCTGCTTTTTGCGGGATGGCGTCCTGTAGTGCCGAGCCATGCTCGGCAGGGGCCTTCCCGGTAATGCCTCAAAGCTGCCCTCACCCCAACCCCTCTCCCGCACGCGGGAGAGGGGCTTGAAGCGACAAGCGGGAGAGGGGCTTTGATTTCTTTCTAGATCAGGGCTTAAGCGCTCAAGCCTCGTAGGCCGATTCGCCGTGGGTGGTGACGTCCAGGCCGGTGCGCTCTGCTTCTTCGCTGACGCGCAGGCCAACCAGGGCACGAACCACCAGCAGGATGACGGCGGTGACCACGGCCGACCACAGCACGGTGAAGCCGACGCTGACCACCTGCACCCACACCTGGTGGGCGATATCCAGATCGACCTTGGTGCCGCCCAGCGACTGCGCGCTGAACACGCCGGTGAGGATGGCGCCGACAATGCCGCCCACGCCATGCACGCCGAACACGTCGGCGGTGTCATCGGCCTTCAGCAGGCGCTTCAAGCCGGTAACACCCCAGACGCAGATGATGCCGGTGACAAAACCAATCACGATGGCGCCCATTGGACCAACGGTGCCGCAGGCCGGCGTTACACCGACCAGACCAGCCACCGCGCCCGAGGCTGCACCAAGCGCCGACGGATGGCCCTTGGTGACGGCTTCCACCAGCGTCCAGCCCAGCACGGCGGCGGCGGTTGCCAGCACGGTGTTGATGAAGGCCAGCGAGGCGACGGTGTCGGCAGCGGCGGCCGAGCCGGCGTTGAAGCCGAACCAGCCCACCCACAGCAGCATCGCGCCGATCCAGGTCAACGGCAGGTTGTGCGGCTTCAATGCGGTCTGGCCATAACCCAGGCGCTTGCCGACGAACCATGCGGCGACCAGGCCGGCAACACCGGCATTGATGTGCACCACGGTGCCACCGGCAAAATCGATCGCGCCCATTTCACCGAGATAGCCGCCGCCCCAGACGATGTGCGCCATCGGGATGTAGCTCAGGGTGAACCACAGCGCCGAGAACAGCAGCACCGCGCGGAACTTGATGCGCTCGGCGAAGGCGCCGACGATCAGTGCGGTGGTGATGCCGGCGAAGGTCGACTGGAAGGCAACGAACAGGAAGTCCGGCAGGCCTGCGATCGGCGTATTGCCCACCGAGTCAGGGGTGAAGCCCTTGAGGAAGGCGAATTCGGTGAAGGAACCGAAGAACTGGTTGCCCGCACTGAACACCGCGCTGTAGCCGTAAGCCACCCACAGGATCAGCACCAGCGAGAACACCACCAGTACCTGGCTGAGCACCGACAACACGTTCTTGGCACGCACCAGGCCGCCGTAGAACAGCGCAAGGCCGGGCACCACCATCATCAGCACCAGCAAGGTGGCGGTGAGCATCCACGCCACATCACCCTTGTCGAAGCTGGGTGCGGCGTCTGCTTCAGCAGCAGGTGCGGCTGCGGCCTCTGCCGGCGCGGCTGCCACTTCAGTGGCAGTAGCAGGCGGCGCCTGCGTGTCCTGTGCCCAGGCACTGCTGGAAAACATGCCCAGCAGCATCGCGGTGAGCATGAAAGACAGGCACAGGCCTCCGAGCCGGGCTTTCAACCCGGTGAAAAATTCCGTTCGCATTGTCGACTCCGGTTGTGGGGGTGGAACCTGCCAGCGACCTGTTGCCACCTGGCGGTCGCTGCCGCCGGAGGACGGGTCGGTAGCGGGCTCTTAAAGCGCGTCGGCGCCTGTTTCGCCGGTGCGGATACGCACCACTTGTTCAAGCGCGGTAACGAAGATCTTGCCGTCACCGATCTTGCCGGTGCCAGCTGCGCCCTGCAGGGCTTCGATCACCGCCTCGACGTTGTCGTCGGTGACGGCGGTTTCAATGCGGATCTTGGGGAGGAAATCGACGACGTATTCGGCGCCACGGTACAGCTCGGTGTGGCCTTTCTGCCGTCCAAAGCCCTTCACCTCGGTGACGGTGATGCCGGAAACGCCTGCGGCGCCCAAGGCTTCACGCACTTCGTCGAGCTTGAACGGACGGATGATCGCGGAGATTAATTTCATGCGCATGTCCCGATGTGGAGGAGACCGGCCTGCGGCTGCGGGCCGGCATCGTGTCTTCCACCGGCCGTTGTGCGGCCGCTGGCTGTTGCGCCGAACGCATCATGGGCCTGGCTGTTGCCGCCGGCATCGCTGCCGGCGACCGCAACCACGCGGGAGGGAGGAGTGGCCCATGCCGCGCGCTCGGATTCTCTTGCCCCTGCAGGTGTGTTGCTGGCTGCTGCTTCGCCTGTGTGCTCCCCAGCAACAAAGGCGGCGGCGATGGACGCAGATGGGAGGGGGAGGGTCCACGCCACCGCCGCCTAAAAACAGCTAGTAACTACACCTGGTGTTGCCGGCGGCCAGCGCGATGCGAGGGCCGCCGTTACATCAGTTTGTTGACTCAGCTTGCGTAGTACAGCTGGTATTCGAGCGGGTGGGTCGCTGCGCGGAACGCGGTGACTTCCTTCATCTTCAACGCGATGTAAGCGTCGATGAAGTCGTCGCTCATCACGCCGCCGGCCTTGAGGAACTCGCGGTCCTTGTCCAGCGCTTCCAGTGCCTGGTCCAGCGAGGAACAGACCTGCGGGATCAGCTTCTCTTCTTCCGGCGGCAGGTCGTACAGATCCTTGTCGCTCGGTGCGCCCGGGTCGATCTGGTTCTTGATGCCGTCCAGGCCGGCCATCATCAGCGCGGTGAAGGTCAGGTAGCCGGACTGGATCGGATCCGGGAAACGCATTTCGATACGGCGTGCCTTCGGGTTGGACACCCACGGAATGCGGCACGACGCCGAACGGTTGCGGGCCGAGTAGGCCAGCATCACCGGTGCCTCGAAGCCCGGGACCAGGCGCTTGTAGCTGTTGGTGCCGGAGTTGGCGAAGGCATTGATGGCACGGGCGTGCTTGAAGATGCCGCCGATGTACCACAGCGCCATCTGGCTCAGGCCGCCGTAACCGTCACCGGAGAACAGGTTGTTGCCACCCTTGGCCAGCGACTGGTGCACGTGCATGCCGCTGCCGTTGTCGCCGACCAGCGGCTTGGGCATGAAGGTGACGGTCTTGCCGTTGCGATGGGCAACGTTCTTGATGACGTGCTTCATGCGCTGCAGTTCGTCGGCCTTGGTCACCAGGGTGTTGAACTTGGCGCCGATCTCGCACTGGCCGGCATTGGCCACTTCGTGGTGGTGCACTTCGACTTCGATGCCGACCTTTTCCAGCACCTTGCACATCTCGGCGCGGATATCGTGCAGCGAGTCGGTCGGCGGCACCGGGAAGTAACCGCCCTTCACCGCAGGACGGTAGCCGGTGTTGGTGCCGTCGTAGCTCTTGCCGGTGTTCCAGGAGCCTTCCTCGGAGTTGATCTTGAAGAAGGTGTGGCCCATGTCGTTGGCGAACTGGACCGAATCGAAGATGAAGAATTCCGGTTCCGGGCCGAAGAAGGCCAGGTCGGCGATGCCCGAGGACTTCAGGTACGACTCGGCGCGCTTGGCGATGCCGCGCGGGCAGCGGCCGTAGCCCTGCATGGTGGCCGGGTCAAGCACGTCACAGGTCAGCACCAGGGTCGGGTCGGCGTAGAACGGGTCAACGTAGGCGCTGGCCGGGTCCGGCATCAGCACCATGTCCGACTCGGCGATGCCCTTCCAACCGGCGATCGAGCTGCCATCGAACATCTTGCCTTCTTCAAACAGCGACGGCTCGATGATCGATGCCGGGAAGGTCACGTGCTGCTCGATGCCACGCATGTCGACGAAACGCAGGTCGATGAACTCGATCTGGTTGTCCTTGATCAGCTTCTCAACGTTTTCCAGGGACATCGGGTGAAACCTCGGATGGATGAAGAATGTGTGTATTACAGCAAACGCCGTGCCAACTTTTGAAGCGATGTAAGTCGTTGTTTTGAATAGGCAATGGTTGCACTTGCACCTTTATGGTCGCACCACATTGGTGCTATGCATGCGTCACGCACCGTTCGGGTGCGAAAAGCGCAATGGACTATGCTGTGCCCGACTCCCCTCAATCCGCTTCCATGTCCGACCTGCTCTCCGCCCTGCTCCTTGGCATTCTCGAAGGCCTCACCGAATTCCTCCCGATCTCCAGCACCGGCCATCTGCTGATCGCCCAGCATTGGCTGGGTGAGCGCTCGGATTTCTTCAACATCGTCATCCAGGCCGGCGCCATCATCGCCGTCACCCTGGTGCTGCGGCAGCGGCTGTGGTCGCTGGCCACCGGCTTGAACCAGCGCGAGAACCGCGACTACGTGATGAAGCTGGGCGTGGCCTTCCTGGTCACCGCGCTGGTCGGCCTGCCGGTGCGCCTGGCTGGTTGGGAACTGCCCGAAACCGTTACCCCGGTGGCCTGGGCACTGGTCATCGGCGGCGTCTGGATGCTGGTCGCCGAGCGCTTTGCCGCACGCATGCCCGACAACGAAACGGTGACCTGGAAGGTGGCCATTGCCGTCGGCCTGGCGCAGGTGGTGGCCGGTGTGTTCCCCGGTACCTCGCGCTCGGCCGCGGCCATCTTCCTGGCCATGTTGCTGGGCCTGAGCCGGCGCTCGGCGGCAACCGAGTTCGTCTTCCTGGTCGGCATCCCGACCATGTTCGCCGCCAGCGCTTATGCGTTCCTGGAACTGGCCAAGGACGGCAAGCTTGGCAGCGAGAACTGGACCGACGTCGGCGTGGCCTTCGCCGCCGCCGTGGTCACCGGTTTCATTGTGGTCAAATGGCTGTTGAGCTATATCAAGCGTCATTCCTTCAGCGGCTTCGCCCTGTATCGGATCGCCTTGGGCATCGGCCTGCTGTTGTTTTTGCCTGCTGGAAACTGAATGCGTCACTGCGGAGTTGACCCCGGCGCCCACGCCGGCCCGTTTATCGCCCTGAATCTTTCCACGCTCCCAAGGAGTTCCAAATGAAGCGCATCCTCCTGTTGGCCCTGCCGTTCGCCCTGATGACCGCCTGCAGCAACCCGCCGGCCGCCAAGGACGCCACCGATCCGGCGGCCCCTGCTGCGACCGCAGCTGCCGCGACGCCTGCCGCTGCAACGGCGAACATCGACGCCAGCCAGCTCGGCGCCAACCACTGGCTGCTGGACAACGCCGTGGACGCCAGCGGCAAGCGCATCGACGGCCTGTTCGCACAGGCTGACAAGCCGCTGACCCTGGACTTCAAGGACAACCGCCTGTCGGTCAGCAACGCCTGCAACAACATCGGCGGCGGCTACACACTGGACGCCGGTGCACTGACCGTCGGCAACCTGATGTCCACCAACAAGGCCTGCCAGGGCCCGCTGATGGCGGTTGACGGCCTGATCAGCGAGCGCCTGCAGGGCAAGTTGACCGTGCGCGCACTGGATGCTTCGGCACTGACCCTGGTCACCGCTTCCGGCGATGTGCTGAGCTTCCGCGCCGAGCCGACCGCCGAGACCCGCTACGGTGGCCCGGGCGAGACGGTGTTCATGGAAGTGGAGCCGCAGACCAAGCCCTGCCCGCACCCGCTGATGAAGGACGCCACCTGCCTGCAGGTGCGCGAGGTGAAGTACAACGAGCAGGGCCTGGAGCAGGGCAAGCGCGGTGAGTTCACCAACTTCTACGGCAACATCGAGGGTTACACCCACGAGCCGGGCGTGCGCAACGTACTGCGCCTGAAGCGTTACGAGATCAAGAACCCGCCGGCTGATGCACCGTCGCAGGCCTATGTGCTGGACATGGTGGTGATGTCGGAAATGGCGAAGTAAGCCCGAAGGGCTTACGCAAACAGCAAGGGCGCCTGACGGCGCCCTTGCTGTTTTGTAGAGCCGAGCCATGCTCGGCTGGGGCAATACCGACAAAGCTTCACCTGTAGAGCCGAGCCATGCTCGGCTGGGGCATAACCGATAAAGCTTCACCTGTAGAGCCGAGCCATGCTCGGCTGGGGCATTACCGACAAAGCTTCATCTGTAGAGCCGAGCCATGCTCGGCTGGGGCAATACCGGGAATGTCCCTGCCCCGCATTGCTCGGCACTACAACCCCTCCCTTTGCCGCAGGCAAGGGGAGGG